>NZ_CAMLFY010000003.1 GCF_946479415.1 uncultured Shinella sp.
GACATGATCGAGCTCGACGTGCCGAACCGCCGTCTGCATCTCGACATTTCCGATGAAGAGCTGGCGCGCCGTCTCGCCGAATGGAAGCCGAACCACGAACTGCCGACGTCGGGCTACGCCTGGCTGCACCAGCAGCACGTCCAGGGTGCCGACACCGGCGCCGACCTCGACTTCCTCAAGGGCTGCCGCGGCAGCGCGGTGGGCAAGGACAGCCACTGAGTTTTGCGGGCGCGGCCGTAAAGGCCGCGCCCGTTTCGTATCGTTTTGATACGGATTGCAGCGTTTTGCCCGTCGAATGCAACCTTTCCTTTTCCGTGGCCTTTCCCATCCGCAATGCGCGAGGAACCGGTGCCGGGTTCGTTCCCTTCCCTCTGCGATACCGGTCCACTTCCGGATCGGTCGCTGAAATGGGAGGTTTCCATGTTCGGAACATCAAACGGAGTGTCGATCCCCAAGCTTTCCGCAGCCCTGCTTGCGGCCGTTGTTATGGCCGTGCCGGTTCATGCGGCTGACCGCGGCAAGAAGGGAGGCGGTCTTGGCGTCGGCGTCGGTGTCAGCATCGGTGGCGTCAGGGCCGGCGTGGGGGCCAATGTCGGTGGTTCGCGCGGTCTCGCCAATGCCGGTGCCGGCGCAAGCGTCGGCGGCAAGAATGGCGTGAATGCGGGCGTCGGCGCCAATGTCGGCGGCTCGCGCGGTCTTGCCAGCGCTGGTGTCGGTGCATCGGTAGGTGGCCGCAACGGCGTGAATGCCGGCGTCGGTGCCAATGTCGGTAGCTCCCGCGGCCTGCTGGATGCGAACGCGCAGGCGACAGTCGGTGGCTCGGGCGGCCTCGGCGTGGGCATCGGCGCCAATGTCGGCGGCCGTGGGTTGCTCGATGCGGATGTCGACGTCAGCCTTGGGGGCGACGACGAGGGCGTGACACCCACCACCCCCGTCGACCGGGACAAACCCGGTGATGGCCGTCCCACCCCAGGCAAGGATCGGGATCGCGCGATCGTTGACGACTTTGCCCAGCTGTCACCAAGCGACAAGCAGCAGATGATCAAGCGCTGCCGTGGCGTCAGCAGCGACGGCTATGATGCGGCGCTGGTAAAACTCTGCCGCTTGCTGCAAACGGCATCGCGCTAAGATCGAAGACGACGGTGGCCGCTTGCGGCCGCCGTCAGCTCTGGCTCTGCGACTGGCTCTGGCCGGTCGCTTCCACCTTGATGGCGACGCTCATCGTCTCGGCCGAGTGCCCCAGCACCATGCCGGAAACGGGAGCTGCATCCGTATAGTCCAGCCCGGTGGAGAGGCGCACATAACGCGCATCGGGGCAGATCTTGTTGGCGGCATCGAAGCCGACCCAGCCTAGACCCTGCAGGTGCACCTCCGCCCAGGCATGGCTTGCCGTCTGCTCCGCCTCTTCCATCAGCAGGTAGCCGGAGACATAGCGGGCGGGAATGCCGAGATGGCGTGCGGCGGCGAGGAAGATATGGGCGTGGTCCTGGCAGACACCCTGCTTCTTCTCCAGCGCCTGCTCGGCTGTGGTATCGGCGGCCGTCTCGCCCGGCTTGTAGTCTACCCCCGTATGGATGGCCGCCATGATGGCGTGCATGCGGGCCAGTTCGTTGTCGCCCGTCGCGGCCCGGGCGAGCTCGCGGATGAGCTTTCCCGGCTTGGTCAGCGGCGTCTCGCGCAGATAGAGCCAGAGCGGCACGAAACCCTGATGCGGGCCAAAGACGCCGGCGCGGTCCTCCGTGTCCACTTCGCCTTCGGCCACGATGCGGATCGTCACCTGCTCGGCATTGGTGCTGACAAGGTCGACATGGTTGCCGAAATGGTCGGTGTATCCCGCCTCGACGCGGGCGCCGTGCACCGTGGTTTTCCAGTCGCGCACGATCTGGCCCGGCTGCGTCTTCGGCGTTAGCCGCAAGCGCTGCAGGGAATACTGCACCGGGTCGTCATAGGTATATTCGGTCGTGTGGCTGATCTTCAGTCGCATCGCTTATCCCCCGCTCAACGATAGAAGCGGTAGCCGTCGGAGATTTCTTCCCCGAGGCGGTTGTTGTGCACAATGAATTCCTCGATGAACTCGTGGAGCCCCTGTTCCATGATGTCGTCGATGCTGCGGCTTCTCAGCAGCATCAGCGTCGCCGACGCCGTCTCATGCGCCGCATGGTTCTCGCCATAGAGCTTGGCGAGATAACCGAGATTGCTGACGAGCTTGTCATAGCTATAGGCGAGCGAGCGCGGCATGCGGTCGTTGAGGATCAGGAAGTCGGAGATGTTGGTCGAGGAATAATCGCCGTCATAGACCCAGCTGTAGGAGCGATGCGCCGAGACCGAGCGCAGGATCGATTCCCACTGCATGTTGTCGAGCGACGAGCCGACCTTGGCGATGGCCGGCAGCAGCACGTAGTACTTCACATCGAGAATGCGCGCGGTGTTGTCCGCCCGCTCGATGAAGGTGCCGATGCGCGAGAAGTTGTAGATGTCGTCGCGCAGCATAGTGCCGTGGAAGGCGCCGCGGATGAGGCCCGTGCTGCGTTTGATCGTATCGATGATCTCGGGCATGTCGGCCGGCTTGGCGCGTTTGGAGAGCGCCAGCTTCAGCTCGATCCAGCATTCGTTCGTGGCTTCCCAGGTCTCGCGCGTCAGTGCGGTGCGCACCATGCGCGCATTGTTGCGGGCCGCCTCGATGCAGGACATCACGCTCGACGGGTTCGAATAGTCGCGCAGCAGGTAGTCGATGGCGTCGGCGCTCGTCAACTTGCCGTGGACGGTGTCGAAATCCTCGCGCACGCCGGCACTTTGCAAGACGCCGTCCCAGTCTTCGTCGGAGGAGCCGGAGCGCGTCAGCGCCATGCGCAGGCCCGCATCGATGAGACGGGCGATGTTTTCGGCCCGCTCGATATAGCGGAACATCCAGTAGAGGCCGTTTGCAGTTCTTCCCAACATCGGCTCAGTCCTCCAGTACCCAGGTGTCCTTCGTGCCGCCGCCCTGGCTGGAGTTGACCACCAGCGAGCCTTCTTTCAGCGCCACGCGGGTCAGCCCGCCGGGAATGATCTGCACCTTGTCGGAAACCAGCACATAGGGACGAAGATCGACGTGTCGGGGGGCGATGCCCTTGTTGACGAGGATCGGGACCGTCGAGAGCGAGAGCGTCGGCTGCGCGATGTAGTTGGACGGCCGGGCCTTCAGCTTTTCGGCGAAGGCCGCGCATTCCTTCTTGGAGGCGGTCGGGCCGACGAGCATGCCATAGCCGCCCGAGCCGTGCACTTCCTTCACCACCAGTTCGTGGAGATGTTCGAGTACGTATTTGAGGCTGTCCTCCTCCGAGCAGCGCCAGGTCGGCACGTTTTCGAGGATCGCCTTGCGGCCCGTATAGAACTCGACGATCTCCGGCATGTAGGAATAGATCGCCTTGTCGTCGGAAATGCCGGTGCCGGGAGCATTGGCAATCGTGATGTTGCCGGCCTTGTAGACATCCATGATGCCGGGAATGCCGAGCGCCGAATCCGGCCGGAAGGTGAGCGGATCGAGGAAGTCGTCGTCGACGCGGCGGTAGAGCACGTCGATGGCCTCGTAGCCGCGGGTCGTGCGCATTTTCACCTTGCCGTCGACGACGCGCAGATCCGAACCCTCGACCAGTTCCACGCCCATCATGTCGGCAAGGAAGGAATGTTCGTAATAGGCGGAGTTGAAGATGCCGGGGGTGAGCACGGCGACGCGCGGCTTGCCCGAACAGCCGGGCGGGGCAAGCGACGCCAGGCTCTGGCGCAGGGTTTTCGGATAATCCTCGACCGGACGCACCTTGTTCAGGTGGAACAGTTCCGGGAACATCTGCATCATGGTTTCCCGGTTTTCCAGCATATAGCTGACGCCGGAGGGGGTACGGGCATTGTCTTCCAGCACGTAGAACTGGTCTTCGCCCGTGCGCACGATGTCGGTGCCGACAATGTGGGTATAGACGCCGCCGGGCGGCTTGAAGCCGATCATCTGCGGCAGGAAGGCGACGTTGCGCTCGATCAGCTCGCGCGGAATGCGGCCCGCCTTGATGATTTCCTGCTTGTGGTAGATGTCGTCGAGAAAGGCGTTGAGCGCGATGACCCGCTGTTCGATGCCCTGGGCGAGCTTGCGCCACTCTCGACCGGAAATGATGCGGGGGATGATGTCGAAGGGGATGAGCTTTTCGGAGCTGTCTGCGTGTCCATAGACCGCGAAGGTAATGCCGGTTTTTCGAAAGAGATTTTCGGCTTCTCTTGATTTGGCGATCAGGCGAGCCCGATCCTGTCCTTCATACCATTCGTGGTAATTTTCATACGGCTGCCGCGGGTTTGAGTCCGCGTTGATCATTTCGTCAAATGCCAAAGGCGTGTTCCCCATTTTTCGCCATTTGAGTACAACATAAGAGGCAATGCAAGAACCATGCTCAATGAGAGGCAAAGAATTCTCACACCGCTTTGAACGGGTTTAAACCGGCTGCCGCGACGGTTTTTTTGTGATGCCTGCGCAACTGATGATGGCGCCTCTGCCGAAATGATGGGCAAATGCCGAAAGCATGGTCGTACCGCCTTTCGCTGAACCTAAGCATCAAGGAAATTCCTTTGACCATCACGGGGGCTGCGCCTATCGCTCGCGCACACTTGTCCTGATGCCGGAAGTCCCATGTCCCTCGATCGCCTGGCCCCGGCCATCTTCGTTCTGCTCTGGTCCACCGGCTGGGTCGTGGCCAAATATGCCACCTTCGTTTCCGAACCGCTGACATTCCTGAGCATCCGCTACCTGACGGCCGCGATCCTGTTCGCTGGCTTCTGTCTTGTCTCGGGTGCCGTCTGGCCACGCGACCGGCGTACCATCGTGCATGCCGTCATCTCCGGCGCCTTCCTGCATGGCATCTATCTCGGCGCCGTCTGGTGGGCGATCGGCCAGGGCGTGCCGGCGGCACTCTCCTCGATCATCGCCGCGCTTCAGCCGCTGATGACGGCACTGGCCGCGCCCTTCTTCATCGGCGAACGGCTGAGCGGCACGCAGAAGATGGGCCTCGGCCTCGGCTTCCTCGGCGTGCTGCTTGCCGTGCTGCCGAAATTCTTCGGCCATGGCGCGGCGGAAATTCCGGCCTTCGCCATCATCGTCAACATGCTCGGCATGGCCGCCGTCACCTATGGCACGATCTACCAGAAGCAATATCTGCCGACGGGCGACATCCGCGCCATCGCGACGCTGCAATATGTCGGCGCGCTGATCGTCACTTTCCCGTTTGCCGTGGGGCTGGAGAACTTGCATGTCGATTTCGGCCTGACCTTCGTGGCGCTGCTCGCCTGGGCGGTGCTCGGCATTTCGATGGGCGCGATCCTGTTGCTGCTCTATCTGCTGCGCCGCGGCCAGGTTTCGCGCGCGGCGTCGCTGATCTATCTGGTGCCGCCGATCGCCGCCTTGCAGGCGGCCGTGATCTTCGGCGAGGAACTGACGATCCCGATGATCCTGGGCACGACGATCTCGGTGGTCGGGGTCTATCTCACCAACCGCAAAGCGGCCTGAGCAAACAAAAACGGCGGACCGAAGCCCGCCGTTTCTCATGCGATGATTATTCGATCACGCCTGTTCGCGGCGCTGGCCTTCCGAGCGGCGCGGCTTGCCGTGGTTCTGCGGGCGGCCCTGGCCGTTGCCGCCGCCGTGGTTGCGGTTCTGGCGCTCGCCCTGCTTCTGCGGCGGGCGGCCGCCATGGGCGCGCTTGCCGGCGGACGGTGCGCCGCCTTCGGAACCTGCCTGAGAACCCTCGCCGAACGGCTTGCGCGGCGGGCGCTGGCCGGCGCGGCCCTGGCTGGCGCGATGGCCGCTGCCGCTGCGCGGCTTGCGCTTGCCGCCGGGACCGGCGGTGACGACGGCGGGCGCTTCGCCGCTGGCGACGGTGATCTGGATGCCCATCAGCTTTTCGATGTCGCGCAGCAGATGCGCTTCGTCCGGCGTGCAGAAGGCGATCGCGATGCCATCGCGGCCGTTGCGGGCCGTGCGGCCGATGCGGTGGACGTAGGCGTCCGCCACTTCCGGGAGGTCGTAGTTATAGACATGGGTGACGCCGGGAATGTCGATGCCGCGGGCGGCGACGTCGGTGGCGACGAGCACGCGGATTTCGCCGTCACGGAAGGCCTTCAGCGCGCGTTCGCGCTGGCCCTGGCTCTTGTTGCCGTGGATCGAGGCGGCCTTGAAGCCGATATGCTCGAGATGCTTCATCAGCTTTTCGGCACCGTGCTTGGTGCGCGAGAAGACGAGCGACAGGCCATCCGGATTGTCGGTGAGCGTCTTGCGCAGGATCTGCGCCTTCTGGTCCTTGCCGGGAACGTGGTGGACATATTGCTCCACCTTGTCGGCGGCCTTGCCCGGAGGCGTCACTTCGACCTTCTTCGGGTTGACGAGATATTCGCCGGCCAGCTCACCGATCAGCTTCGGCATGGTGGCCGAGAAGAGCAGCGTCTGGCGGTTCTTCGGCACCATCTTCGAAATCTTGCGCAGATCATGAATGAAGCCGAGGTCGAGCATCTGGTCGGCTTCGTCGAGCACGAGGTAGCGGGCCTGCGTCAGCGTCACGGCCTTGCGGGCGACGAGATCGAGCAGGCGGCCGGGGGTGGCGACGAGGATGTCGGTGCCGCGGTTCAGCATTTCCGACTGCTTGTTGATCGACGCACCGCCGACGACGGTGACGACGCGCAGCGGCGTCTTCTTCACGAAGTCGCGCAGATTGTCGGCGATCTGGTTCACCAGTTCGCGGGTCGGCGCGAGGATGAGGGCGCGGATGTTGCGCGGGTCGGGACGACGCGGGTCGGCGAGCAGCTTTTCAATCATCGGCAGGCCGAAAGCGGCCGTCTTGCCGGTGCCGGTCTGGGCAAGGCCGATCAGGTCGGAGCCTTCCATGACGAGCGGGATGGCCTTTTCCTGGATCGGCGTCGCTTTTTCAAAGCCGAGTGTGGAAAGGGTGGCGACGATGGTCTGCGAGAGGCCGAGGTCGTGGAAAGTGGTCAAGTCAAATACCTTTCGGGGCGCCAAACAGGTATCGCCGGAACGCACCATGCGCTTCCGGTTTCGTCTGGCGTCAAGAACCCCGCGTGAATTGGGAACTTGTGGGTTGGTTGGCTATCGTCGGCGCAGTCATCCGCAAAATGGGAGGCGGATCGTCTCTTGCGCTTGTCCTTCTTGGCATCCCGTACAGGGAAATCGCTGGCTCGCTCACGCGGCGGCCGAAGGGCGACGCTGCGGCTCATGTCGTTGTTTTGCGCCCAAAAGTCAAGTGCTACTTTCGCAGGTGCGAAAGGGCGGCCGCTCAATCCATGCGCAATTCGAAGTCGACGGACGCTGAAACCGTGCCGTTGATGAGGATGTCGATGCGGTGCGTGCCGGGATAATAGACGCGCGTGGTGATCGCGCGGATCGCATGGTCCTTGTCGATCGACTGGCGCCCGCCTGCCGGCAGGTCCACCGTCTTCCACTTGAAAACCTTCGGCGCCAGCGTGCCGTTCGCCTTCACGTGATGGATCGCGTAGTCGATCATCATCCGCTGCGGTTCCGTGTCCTCGTTGCTCACGGTGATGGAAAAGCCAAGCTTGTCGCCGAAGGTGACGACGGGTGTCGTGACGATCAGGCGCGTCTCGATGCCGCGCGCAGCGGCAAAACCGAAATTGGCGAGCGCCTTGGCATCGCCCTTCTTGAGCAGCGTGCGCGAAGCGTGGCGCAGCAATTGCCGCCGCTCTGTGGAGGCGCCATCGATATGGAGCTCCACGAAATCGGCGACGAGGGCAGGGTGGTCCTTGGCGATATCGTTCAGGCTGTTGGCGACGGAGCGGCGGACGTAATCCTCGGGGTCGTCGAGGAGCGCGACGAGGATCGGCAGGATCGGCGCAGGCTGCTTGACCAGCGCCGGCAGGCGCATCGCCCAGGGCAGGCGCGGGCGCGTGCCTTCCGAGGCAAGGCGGCGGACATGATGGTTGGCGTCCGTCATCCAGCCGGAGATTTCGGCCAGCGCCTTGTCCTGCTGCATATGGATGAAGCGGCGGATGCCGAATTCGGCGGTGAAATGCGGTGTGAGCGCTTTTAGAAGTGCAAGCGACAGGTCGAAATGCTCAAGACCGTGTTCGGAGACGAATTGGTTGACCGGCAGCAGCGCCCAGCCGGAAAGACCCGGCTTGCCTTCCGCCGGGAGCGCCTTGCGCAGACTATCGGCGGCAGCGGCATAATCGGCGGGCAGCGTTTGCGTCAGCGCATCCTTGATCCGCTCGGCGCGCTGCATCAGTTCCAGCGTGTCCATGCCGTCGGTTGCCAGTGCCGTGAAGCGGCCGGCGTCGAAATCGGGCGCGACGCGGGAGAGATGGCCGGCCATGTCCGTCACCAGTCCGGGATGCAGCAGGTTTTTCAGGGGTTCGGCCATGGGATCTCCTGTCGTCGGCGGTACCCTAGCGGGCCGTATCGGCAAGCGCATAGGGGCGGAAAATGCTTTCCAACAGCTTCGTGATCATGGCCACCCGGAACTTGCCGCGGGTCGTTGCGTTGGGTCAATGCGCATCCTGCCACAACCCTGTTGGATGCTTTCGAAGGCAGAACAGCTGCCAATCCACAACCTCGCTACGGGAGTGAAACATGACCGCTACGACTTGGATTCTCGCCGCCGACGGCAACCAGGCCCGCCTGCTCAAGGGGGTGAACCTGCTGAAGGATGGCCAACAGAGCCCGGAGCAGGAGGTCTTTCGCTGGGAACCGAAGAAGGCGCAGGACATCATGGCCGACAAGCCCGGCCGCAGCCATTCCTCCGTCGGCCACGGTCGTTCCGCCATGGAATATTCAAGTGATCCGGTTCGGGAAGAGCAGCAGAAGTTTACCGCCGAAGTCGCCGGCCTGATCGATGGCTATGCCGCCGAGGGCGCTTTCGATCGGCTCGTGGTCTGCGCCGCGCCCCAGACGCTCGGGGATCTGCGCAGCAAGCTCTCAGACAAATCCCGCACGCTCACCATGGCGGAGATCGACAAGAACTTCTCGAACCTTCCGACGGACAAACTGATTTCCTCAGTGCAGGCGGCTATCGAGCGCTGATAATGAAAGTGGTGTGAAACGGCGCGGGCAGGCAAAAGCCTGCCCGTTTGACATCAGCGCAAGGCGTCAATGGCAGACGCGTGCCCTGTATTGGTCACCCCAGGCGTTTTGACGCCAGACGACATGGCAGACGGGATAGTTGTTGACGACGACATAGGGTCGGTAAACCGGGCGATAGACTGGCGGCGCATAGTAGTGCGGCTGCAAAGCATCCGCCACGAGGGCTCCCCCGATGAAGCCGGCGGCGAGGCCGGGCAGGAAGCGGTTGCGGGCCTCGGCCTGCGATGTGGTTGCAAGCGTGGTGCCTGCCACGGTCAGCGCGATGAGGCTGGTGGTGATTGCTGTCTTCAACGAAAACATGGTCTTTGTCCTGATCCGGGGATGACCGCCTATCGGTCATGAATGCTCGGACACCCTATAAATTCACCGCGAAGATGGTTGTTTCCGGGCGATTTCATTAAATTCCTGTTAGAAATCGGTGGGCACACCCCCCTCTGCTTTCCGGCGCGCAACGAAGGCATCAAGCTCCTCCTCGATCGCAGGGTCGAGCGGCGGCTTCTCGTAGGTGTTGAGCTTTTCCTTGAAGACCCGGTTGGCATGGTCGTAGGTCGTCGGCCGGCCGGCTTCCGTCCAGGTCTCGAAATTGCGCCAGTCCGAGAGGATCGGCGAATAGAAGGCCGTCTCGTAACGCGCCAGCGTGTGCGGCGTGCCGAAGAAGTGCCCGCCGGGGCCGACGTCACGCACGGCGTCGAGGCCGAGCGCGTCGGGGCTGACATCGAGCGGCGTCAGATATTCCGCCACCATCTGCAGCATGTCGACGTCGAGAATGAATTTTTCGAAGGACGCCGTCAGGCCGCCCTCGCTCCAGCCCGCCGAATGCATGATGAAATTGCCGCCGCCCTGCGTCAGCGCCCAGAGCGAGAAGGCCGATTCATAGGCGGCCTGCGCATCCAGCGTGTTGGAGGCATTGGTGTTGGAGGTGCGGTAGGGGATGTTGTACTTGCGGGCGAGCTGGCCGCCGGCAATGACCGCCTTCATATATTCCGGCGTACCGAAGGCCGGCGCCCCCGTCTTCATGTCGACATTCGAGGTGAAGCCGCCATACATGACCGGCGCGCCACGGCGCACCATCTGCGTGAAGGCGATGCCGGCGAGCGCTTCCGCGTTCTGCTGCACGATGGCACCGGCGATCGTCACCGGCGCCATGGCGCCCGCCAGCGTGAAGGGGGTCACGACCACGACCTGGTTGCGCGAAGACATCTCGATGATGCCCTGCAGCATCGGTCCGTCGAGACGCAGTGGCGAGGAGGTGTTGATGATGGTGAAGAGCGAGGGTTCACGCTCCATCTGCTCCATGGAAATGCCGCGGCCGATGCGGGCGATCTCGATCCCGTCGAGATTGCGCTGCTTGCCCAGCGAATAGACGTGGAACGCCTTGTCCGTCAGCTTCACCATATCCGACAGGCAATCGAGATGGCGGATCGAGGCGTGGATGTCGATCGGTTCGACCGGATAGCCGCCCGTCGTGTGGATGACGTCATAGCACTGCGCGAGCTTCACCAGCTTGCGGAAGTCGTCCTGGTTGCCGGCGCGCCGGCCGCCGTCGCGATCTGCCACGAAGGGAGCGGAGGCAATCTGCGCGAAGACGAGGTTGTTGCCGCCGATCTCCACGTTGCGCATCGGGTTGCGGGCATGCAGCGTGAAGCCCGAGGGGACGGAGGCCATCATGTCCATGATGAGGCCGCGGTCGAAGCGCACGCGGTCCGTGCCCGGCGTCACGTCGGCGCCGGCGGCCTTCATGCGGTCGCGCGCTTCCGGCAGGATGACATCCATGCCGATCTCTTCGAGGATGGTCAGCGAGGCCTGGTGGACGGCCTCCAGCGCATCGTCCGACAGCACCGTGGATTTGGCCGTCGTGTTGACGAGATTGAGATATTTCGAGGTGGCCGGTGTGCGCCGCGTGCGTTCTGCACCGCGCCCGCCGCCGCGTCGCCGGCGCTCGACGGGGGCGTCGTCGGCCTCCGGTTGTTCGAGGTGATTTTCGAGTTTGATCACGTCACCCATGCAGCGCAGCCCCGGTCTGGTTTGCCTCCTTTTGTTGTCGCATATCGTGCGACGCGATGGCCCGTCATTTGCGACAGGGAAATGCCGTCATGGAGAAGCGGCGCCTCCGGCAAGGATCGGTTAACCATCCGTTCAAGGATTGATGATACTCCCCGAGGGGTACAAATCTCTCTTCCGTCCCGCTTCGGGGAGCGCATGGCGTGACTGAATCTCATGACGAATTGCTGGTAGCGGCCATGGCGCGCGTTCGCGCGCATCCGCATCCGGCCTACGTCAAGAGCAGCGAACTGCGCTATCTCGCGGTCAATGATGCCTATGCGCGCCTCTTCGATCATCGCGCGGCGGACATGATCGGCCTGCGCAGTGACGAGATCGGCGAACTGCCCGGCCATGGCGAGCGTGACGACCCGGAACGCCGCTGCCTGATTTTCGGCAATCCCGAGCGCGCCCGCTTCGCGCATCCTTTCGGTGGCGGCAGTTTCGATATCGCGCTGAAGCGCGAGCGGGTGTCTGCGACGCTCTCCATTCTCGTCGGTCTCTTCACACCCTCCGCCGACGGTCTGGCCTCGGCAGTCCGCGCGGTCGCCAATACGGATATGAGGCCAGCCGGAACATCTTCGACGGTTAGCCCGGCAGGGGAGGCCGATCCGGTCGAAAGCGCGCTGGACGCCTTCGGCGCCGGCATTGCGATCTTCGGGGCCGACAATCGGCTGAGCTACGCCAATCGCTGCATGCGCGAGTTTTATCGCACGCTCGTCGGTGATCTCGCAGAAGGCCCGGTCAGCCTTGCATCTCTCACCGAGGCTCTGCACGACGTCGAAATCGGGCGCACGAGCCCGGCCGAGCGCGAAAGCTGGGTTGCCGCACGCCTCGCAAGCTATGACCTGCCGCTTTACGAGACGGTCGCGCGGCTGGCCGGTGGCTGGATACGCGTGGTCACCCAGCGTCGGCCGGATGGACGCCTCGTCGCCTTCCGGCTGGATGTGACGGCCTTGAAGGACAGCGAGGCGCGGATCAGCCAGCATTCGCAGGAAATCAGCCTCTACCGCGCGCTGCTCGACGAGTTGCCCGTGGCGAGCTTCATGCGCGACGAAAACCAGCGCATGATCTTCGCCAACCGGGCTTATGTGGAGTTGACGGGCCGCCCGCCGGAGGAACTGCTCGGCCTCACCACGCTTGAGATGTATCCCGAGCAGGGCATAGAATTCCACGCGCAGAACCAGCAGGTGCTCGACACCGGCAAATTGCTCGAGACCGAGATCGACTATCTTCGCGCTGATGGTTTCGTCCTGCCGACGATCACCCGGCTCTACCGGGTCACGACGCTCGACGAGAAGAGTTATCTGATCGGCTCCATCACCGACACGACGGTGCTGAAGAAGCGCGAGGCCCAGCTGATCGAGGCCCAGCGCGAGGCCGAGGCGGCCCGTTCCGATCTTGCCAGCGTGGTGGAATCGCTGCCCGTCGGCATCGTGGTCGTCGACGAGACGGGCACGATCGAGCTGATCAACGGCGCTTTCGAAGGTTTGTGGAACGGCGCTTTGCCGCCGATGAAGGAGCGTTCGCTTGGCGAACTCCTGCACTTCCAGCATGCGCAGGGTGCAACCTGCGAGGACGGGATCTCTTTTGCCGAGGGTTACGAACACCGCCTCTACGGCATCCGTGCCGGTGAAATGCCGGTGCGCGAAGTCGCTTATGCGAATGGCCGAACGCTGATCGAGGCGGGCTGCGCCATTTCGGGTGGCCGCTGCCTGCTCACCTATATCGATATCACCGAGCGGCGCGAGCGTGAACGCGAGGTGCTGGAGACACGCAGCGCCCTCGAAGAGGTCGGCACCCTCATGAAGGATGCCGTCTCCTCGATGAGCCAGGGTCTGCTGATCATCGAGGACGGGAAGGTGGTTCTGTCCAACGAGGCGCTCTCCACTATGATCGCCATGCCGGCGCACCTGTTGCAGCCCGGCGCGCAGATCAAGGACGTGCTGCAAAGCTGCATCGACCGTAACATTCCCGGCTTTGTCGGTGAGGAGCCGGTGGATGCCAGCGACTTCGGAACGATCCTCTTTACCGGCAAGCCGGCCTCGCTCACGGTGATCAGCGGCTATCAGCGCTGGCTGCGTCTGGATGTGACGCCGACGAGCCGCGGCCGTTCTGTCATGGTCTTTTCCGATATCACCGATCTCAAGAACCGCGAGGATGAATTGCGCCAGCTCGTGCTGCGCGCCGAAACGGCCGACAAGGCGAAGTCGGAATTCCTCGCCAATATGAGCCATGAAATCCGCACGCCGATGAACGGTGTGCTCGGCATGGCGGAACTGCTTGCTAAATCGCATCTCGATACGCGCCAGAAAACCTTCATCGACATCATGGTGAAGTCGGGTAACGCGCTCTTGACGATCATCAACGACATCCTCGATTTCTCGAAGATCGATGCCGGCCAGATGACGCTGCGCGACGTCGCGTTCAATCCGGTCGAAGCGATCGAGGATGTCGCGACGCTGCTGTCTGCCAAGGCGGCGGAAAAGGATATCGAGCTTGTCGTGCGCGGTGCCGCGCAGATGCCGGCGGCGGTGATGGGCGATGCCGGGCGCTTCCGGCAGATCGTCACCAACCTCGTTGGCAATGCGGTGAAATTCACCGATCGCGGCCACGTGCTGATCGACCTTGCCTCCAGCCTGCGGTCTGACGGCACGGTGGACATCGAGATCCGCGTCGAGGATACGGGTGCCGGCATTCCGACCGAGAAGATGGCGTCGATCTTCGAAAAATTCTCGCAGGTCGATGCGTCCTCGACGCGCCGCCATGAGGGCACCGGCCTCGGTCTTGCCATCACCGACGGGCTGACGCGGCTTTTCGGCGGAACGCTGGTGGCCGATAGCGCGGTGGGTGCCGGCTCCGTCTTCACCGTACGCCTGCCGATGACGCTTGCCGTCGCGGCGCTGCCCGCCCGCATCTTGCCGGCCAAGGCGTCGAATGCCCGTATCCTCGTCATCGATGCGCATGATCTGTCGCGCAAAGCCTCACATGACCTGTTGCTCGGCTGGGGGTTCGACGCCACGGCTGTCCGGTCGGAGGCCGAAGCGCTTGCGGTGCTTATGGCGGCGGCCGATATGGGCGTGCATGTCGACGCGATCCTGCTCGACTACCAGCCGGATCATTCGCCCGCCTTCGTGCAAACGTTGCGGGACAGTGCGGAGACGGCCGCAAGCGCCATCGTCGTGCTCACCTCGATGAACCTTCCGGCAGACGACGAGCTTCTGTCCTCGCAGCATATCCAGGCGCATCTGATGAAGCCCGTGCGGGCCGATCTCCTGCGCGAAACGGTGGGCGAAGTTCTGCGCGCGCGGCGTGGCGGCAAGCCGCAGCCGGCCGCTGCCCCCGCGACAGAAGGCAAGGTCCTGTCTCTTCGTCCGCATGCCGCGGGTGTCCCCGCGGTGGAAGGCGAGGGTCTGGACGTGCTGGTGGCCGAGGACAACGAGGTCAACCAGATCCTCTTCACCCAGATGCTGCTGGCGGCTGGCCTGCGCTTCCGCATCGTCGGCAATGGCGAGGAAGCGGTGGAGCTTTTCCGCGCCAGCCGGCCGGGCATGATCCTGATGGATATTTCCATGCCTGTCATGAACGGCCTGCAGGCGAGCCGGGCGATCCGCGAACTCGAAAGCGGAACCGGCCATCGCGTGCCGATCGTCGCCGTCACCGCCCATGTGCTGGATGGCGACCGTGAGGAATGTTTCGCTGCGGGAATGGACGATTATCTGGCCAAGCCGATCAGCATCGAGAAGCTCGAAGAACAACTCGACCGCTGGCTGAAACGCGGCAAGATGCAGGCGGTCAACGGCTTGCACTGACGGTCAGGTCGCGGGCTTTTCCCCGCAGAGCATTTCACGCTTGCCCGCAAAGCCTGGCCGCCGTTCCACCACGAAGCCCGCCGCGGCAAGATTGCGCCGCACGAAGCCGGCCGCCGCATAGGTGCCGAACCGGCCGCCGGGAACCGTCAGCCGGAAAACCTCGCCCATCAGCTCCGCCGACCACATGTCGGGATTGCGCGAGGGCGCGAAGCCATCGAGAAACCAGGCGTCGAAGGGTGTCTGTTCCTGGCGGAGATTTTCCAGTGCCGCACCGCAGACGACGGTGAGCCGAACGCGAGGCTCCAGTTCGATCTCGACGCGTCCCGCCGGTTCATCCGGCCATATCTCGGTGAGGCGCGCGCGCTGCGCATCGAGTTCCGGCCAATGGGTGAGCGCCCTGTCGATATCGGCGCGCGCCATCGGGAATCGCTCGAAGGAGGTGAAGTGCAGGCTTGCGCCTTCCGGTGCCGTCTCCCGCCACTGCCGCCAGGTTTCCGTGAGATTGAGGCCGGTGCCGAAGCCGAGTTCGGCGATGCGGAACGGCGCCTGCCGCTGCCAGCGGACGGGCAGGCCGTTGCCGGACAGGAAGACGTGGCCGCATTCCAGCCGACCGTCGTTGCGGCAATAAAAGTGATCGTCAAAGGCACTGGAATAGGGCATATCGCCCTCGTGCCAGTCGAGAACACCGAGGGTTTCGGGCGCGTTGTAAGGATCGTTGTCAGCCATGCCGAATGCCGATAGTCGCGTGAAGCCCGCCGGTCAACCGGCCGTGGACCTGCTCGTGGCCGGCGGCGGGGTGATGGGCCTCTGGACCGCGCTTTTTGCCGCCCGAAACGGCCTCTCCGTTCATCTCGTCGATCGCCGGCATATCGGCGCCGGCGCCAGCGGCGGCGTGCTCGGCGCGCTGATGCCGCACCTGCCGGATCGCTGGAACGCCAAGAAGGCGTTTCAATTTGCGGCCCTAGTGTCGATTGAAGCGGAGATTGCCGCGCTGGAGGCCGAGACCGGTCTTTCCGCCGGCTACCGCCGGTCCGGCCGCCTCATTCCGGTGACGAAGCCGCAGAACCGCGATACGGCGATGGGCCATGCACGGGATGCGCAATCCGTCTGGTCGACGCCGGATCGCAGGTTTTCTTTCGATCTGCTGGACGTCGCGCCGATTGCAGGGTGGCCGGTGGCCGAGGCCATGCCGTATGGATTGGTTCACGACCATCTCGCCGCCCGTCTTGCCCCGCGCGGCTTGCTTGCCGCCTTGAAGGCGGCGCTTGAACGGCAGGCGACGGTGACGATCACGCAAGGCGTCGGCCTCGCGGCACTCGACCCCGCCGCCGGCCTTGCCCGTCTCGATAACGGCACGCTTCTGCCCTTCGGCCATTGTGTGCTCGCCGCGGGCGTCGAAACCTTCCCGTTCCTGCAATCCCTGACCCCGCTCGCCAAGCCGGTCGGCACGGGCGTCAAGGGTCAGGCGGCACTTCTTCGGGCATCGGTCGATCCGGGCCTGCCGGTGGTCTTTGCCGATGGCCTCTATATCGTGCCGCATGAAAACGGTGTCGTCGCCATCGGCAGCACGAGCGAAAACAGTTTCGCGGATGCTCAGAATACGGATGGTCTGCTCGATGCGCTGATCGAAAAGGCGCGGCTGATGGCGCCCATCCTGGCTGACGCCCCTGTCATCGAGCGCTGGGCAGGCGTGCGCCCCAAAGCGATCGGCCGCGAACCGATGGTCGGGAAACATCCGGATCACAGCAATCTCAGCCTGATGACGGGCGGCTTCAAGGTCAGTTTCGGCCTGGCGCATGCGCTCGCCCGCGCGGTGCTGAACGAAATCGAGGGCGGCACGCTTGACGTACCGCCCTCATTCACCGTCCCGGCACACTTCGAGGAAGCCGGTCGGATCTGACGCCGCCTTACATCCAGTAGGGCGGAACACCGTAGTAATCGTGGATCACCTTGCCGTTGCGGCGGTTCCAGTCGTATTCCGCGTCGCTTTCATAGTGCGGTGCGGCTTCGACCTGCTCCTTCGTCAGATCGACACGATAGCCGCCGAGGCCTTCGTCATAGGCAAGCTTGCCCCATGGCAGCGGGTAGTGATCGTGGCCGATCCCGAGGAAACCGCCGAAGCTGAGCACGGCATAGGAGACGTGGCCGCTGCGCTTGTCGAGGATCAGGCGTTCCACCGAGCCGATATGCTTGCCATCGGCGCCATAAACGCTCGTCCCCTCGACCTTGTCGCTGGCGATGAGATCCTGGGTTTCACGAATGTTTGCATCCTGCATGACCATAAGTGTTTCTCCTTGCGTGTGATGGACAGAAAACGGCGCAAGGCGATAATGGTTCCTCTTTGAGGGTTAATCATCCCGATTCAAATCCGATCGTCCTCCTTCCGAAGGTGACCGAATGACTGAGAAGACATATCCGCGCGATTTCATCGGCTACGGACGCAACCCGCCGCAAGTGCGCTGGCCTGATGATGCCAATATCGCGGTCCAGTTCGTGGTGAACTACGAGGAAGGCGGCGAGAGCTGCATTCTCGACGGCGACCCGAACTCGGAAAACCTTCTGTCGGAAATCGTCGGTGCGGCCGCCTGGCCGGGCCAGCGCAACCTCAACATGGAATCGATCTACGAATATGGCTCGCGCGCTGGTTTCTGGCGCCTGCACCGCCTGTTCACCAGCCGCAACGTCACCACGACCGTCTATGGCGTGACGCTCGCCATGGCGCGCAACCCTGAAGCGGTTGCCGCCATGAAGGAAGCGGGCTGGGAAATCGCCAGCCACGGCTACCGCTGGCTGGAATACAAGGATTTTTCCGAGGAGAAGGAACGCGAGCACATCCGCGAGGCCGTGCGTCTGCACAAGGAACTGACCGGCTCGCACCCGCTCGGCATGTACCAGGGCAAGCCCTCGGACAACACGCTGCGCCTCGTCATGGAAGAGGGCGGTTTCGTCTATTCCTCCGATTCCTATGCCGACGACCTGCCGTTCTGGGTGCCGGGCCTCGATGGCGAGCCCTTCCTGATCATTCCTTATACGCTTGAAACCAACGACATGCGCTTTGCCACGCCGCAGGGTTTCAACACGGGTGACCAGTTCTTCACCTACCTGAAGGACGCTTTCGACGTGCTCTACCAGGAAGGTGCCGAAGGCAGCCCGAAGATGATGAACATCGGCCTGCATTGCCGTCTCGTCGGCCGTCCGGGCCGTGCGGCGGCACTTGCCCGCTTCGTCGATTACGTGCTCGGCCATGAGAAGGTCTGGATCCCGCGCCGCATCGACATCGCGCGCCACTGGATCGAGAACCATCATCCGTCGAAGGTGAAGGGCGCATGATCGACCGGGCCGACTTCCTCGACCGTTTCGGCGGCGTCTTCGAGCATTCGCCGTTCATCGCCGAACGGGCGCTCGACGCCAATGCCGTTGCCGAGCCGCTGACGGCCGGCGGCGTACATGCAGCCCTCACCGATGCCTTCCGCAAGGCGAGCCATGCCGAGCAGCTCGGCGTGCTCGTCGCCCATCCGGACCTTGCCGGGAAGCTGGCGATTGCCGGCGGGCTGACGGAAGACAGCCGCAAGGAACAGGCCGGCGCCGGCCTCGACCGGCTGAGTGCTGGCGAACACGCCCGTTTCACCGAGCTCAACACCGGCTATGTCGAAAAATTCGGCTTCCCCTTCATCATCGCCGTGAAGGGGCTTACTAAGGACGATATCCTTGCGGCCTTCGAGGCGCGGATCGGCAATACAGTCGATACGGAATTCGAAACCGCGAAGACCCAAGTGGAGCGCATCGCGCTCTTGAGATTGAATGCTCTGCTCCCCGGAGATTGACGATGCCTGATGACCTACGACCGCCCTTCCTCTCCCCGGGAGGGCTGTCCGATGGCTGAGAAGCTTGAGATACAACCCCTGACGCAGGAGGCCTTCGCGCCCTTCGGCACCGTCATCGAAGCCGATCCTGCTTCGATACGCTACATCAATGGCGGCACGACCGAGCGCTATCACGCGCTCGCCGAGGCCGAGGCTGTGGGCGAGGATGCGAGGGTCATCATCAACCTCTTTCGCGGAACCCCGCGTGCTTTCCCCTACGCTGTCGATATGATGGAGCGCCATCCGTTCGGCAGCCAGAGCTTTTCGCCGCTCGACGACCGGCCTTGGCTCGTGGTGGTGGCGGAAGACGAGGGCGGGAAGCCCGGCAAGCCGAAGGTGTTTCGCGCCGGGGGCCGGCAGGGGGTGAACTATCGCCGCAATGTCTGGCACCATCCGCTGATCGCGGTCGGCGCCGTCAGCGATTTCCTCGTCGTCGACCGCCTGGGCGGTGGCGTGAACCTGGAAGAGTTCTTCCTCGAGGAACCCTTCATCATAGAAGCCCCCTGAGAGGATTTATGAGCAAGACCGGCCGCCTCACCACCCATGTTCTCGATACCGCGCTCGGCAAGCCCGCCGCGGGCCTGAAGATCGATCTCTTCCGGATCGTGAACGAGAAGCGCCAGCCCGTGACGAGCGCCGTCACGAATGACGACGGCCGCGTCGATGCTCCCCTTCTGGAGGGTGCCGGCCTGACGGCCGGCACCTATGAACTGCTGTTCCACGCCGGCGATTACCTGCGTGCCTCGGGCGCCGCCGTCACCGAGCCCGCCTTCCTCGACCGTATCCCGCTGCGCTTCGGCGTCGCCGATCCGGCGAGCCACTATCACGTGCCGCTGCTGCTCTCGGCCTACAGCTACTCGACCTATCGCGGGAGCTAAAGGGTGGCCTTCAGCGGCTTGCCCGCCACATAGGTCTCGCGCACCGCGCGGTCGTCGCCCAGCGTCTGGAGCAGGAAGAGTTCGTCCGTCAGCGAGCGCACCACTTCCATCTTCAGCGCCATGGCGGGCGTTGCTGCCGCGTCGAGCACCACGAAATCGGCATCCGTGCCGGCTTCCAGCGTGCCGATATGGTCGGCGAGCGACAGCGCTTCGGCGTTGCCGAGCGTCATGTGATAGAAACTCTCGAACGGGTTCAGCCGCTCGCCGAGCAATTGCTGGATCTTGTAGGCCTCGTCCATCGTCTTCAGCATGGAATAGCTGGTGCCGCCGCCGATATCGGTGGCGACGCCGATGCGCACCGGCTTTTCCCGTCGCGACAGCGCCTTCAGCGGAAAGAGGCCGGAGCCGAGGAAGAGGTTGGAGGTGGGGCAGTGCACCGCGACCGCACCCGCCTCGCTCATCGCGTCCGCCTCACGTTCCGAAAGATGGATGCAGTGCCCGAACAGGCTTTTGTGCCCGAGCAGGCCGTATTTCGCATAGACATCCGTATAGTCGATCGCATCGGGATAGAGGTCGCTGGTGAAGCGAATCTCGTCGTGGTTTTCCGAAAGATGCGTCTGGATGTGCAGGTCGGGGAACTCGCGGGCCAGCGCCGCCGCCATCTCCATCTGTGCCGGCGTCGAGGTGATGGCGAAGCGCGGGGTGATGGCGACGTGGTTGCGGCCCTTGCCATGCCATTCCGCAATCACGGCGCGGGTCTCGTCATAGCCCATCTCCGGCGTGTCGAGCAGGCCCTGCGGCGCGTTGCGGTCCATCATCACCTTGCCGCCGATCATGCGCATGCCGCGTTTCAGCGCCTCGGCGAAATAGGCGTCGGCCGATGCCTTGTGCACGGAGCAATAGGCGACCGCGGTCGTCGTGCCCTGGCGGATCATCTCGTCGTAGAAATGCCGGGCGATGCGGGCGGCGTGTTCGCTTTCGACGAAACGGCACTCCTCGGGAAAGGTATAGGTGTTCAGCCATTCGAGCAGGTTTGCGGCATAGGAGCCGATCACCTGCATCTGCGGGAAATGCAGGTGCGTATCGATCAAGCCCGGCAGGATGAGATGCGGCCGATGGTCGATCTCTTCCACATCCTCCGGTGCCTGCGCACGCACCGTGGCATAGGCGCCGACGGCGGCGATCCTGCCATCTTCCACGAGCAGGCCGCCATCCTCCTCGTAGCGATAGCTCGCCGCATCGTCGATCGTTTCGGGGCGGCGCAGGAAGGAGAGCAGGCGTCCGCGGATGAGGGTTTTTGCCATGGCGGTCACGTGTCCTTTTGCAGCGGTGGAAGTTCGTCCTTCCAGATAGAGCGCGCGGGCGGGCAGGGCAATTGCCCGGTGGAACCGAAGCCAGGCCGGGTGTATTCTGGGCCATGGCTTACGAACTCTATTACTGGACCGGCATTCAGGGGCGCGGCGAATATGTTCGCCTCGTTCTGGAAGCGGCCGGCGTGCCCTATCGTGATGTCGCGCGCGAGGAGGGCGACGGTGTCATCGCGCGGGTGAGCAAGGATGCGGCAACGCCTTCCTTCGCGCCACCCTTTCTGAGGGATGGCGATGTCATGGTCGGTCAGGTTGCTGCCATCCTGCTCTATCTCGGCGACAAACTCGATCTCGCGCCGAAGGAGCAGCACCTGCGGCTCTGGACCCACCAGATCCAGCTCACCATCGCCGACTTCGTTCTTGAAGGCCATGACGTCCACCACCCGATCGGCGCCGGTGAATATTACGAGAACCAGAAGCCCGAATCCTTGCGCCGCGCCCGCGAGTTCCGCGAGGAGCGCGTCCCGAAATTCCTCGACTGGTTCGAGGGCATTCTCACACGCAATCCGGACGGCCCGGCTCATCTCGTGGGCAGCCGGCTGAGCTATGCTGACCTGTCGCTGTTTCAGGTTATGGACGGCCTGACCTATGCCTTTCCGAAGCTGATGTGGGGCATCGACCAACGCTATCCGAAAATCGTGGCGCTTAGCGATTCGGTTTCACAACATCCGAAAATCAGCGCCTATCTCGCGAGCAAACGCCGTCTGCCGAGCAACGAAAGCGATCTGTTTCGCCACTATCCCGAGCTGGATGGCCGGCCGTAGAGCCTTGGGCAATTCGCCTCAGGAAATCGCAACGATTTCCAGTTCCTGGCCGTTCAGCGTCACGAGATCGCCGACGCCCTTGCCGAGCAGCAGGCGTGCCACCGGCGAGACATAGGAGATCGTGCCGGCCTTGGGGTCGGCCTCGTCCTCGCCGACGATGCGATAGGTCTGAACGCGGCCGTCGTCGCGGCTGAACTTCACCGTGTTGCCGAAGGCGACGGTCTCGGACGATGTTGGATCCACCATGACCTGCGCTGTCCGCAGCCGCTCGACGAGGTAGCGGATGTCGCGCGACGGGCCGGCGAGCTGGCGGCGTTTTTCGTTGATGTCCTCGATCGCATTGGCGGCCTCGAAGGCCGTTCGCGCCTCTGAAAGCTGCGTCTCGAGCGCCTTCAGGCCCGTCTCGGTGACGAGGTTGGGGTGAGGAGAAATCGGCCGTTCGGGCAGCAGGGTTTCCGCTGCGGTTTCGGCACTCTCTTCCTTCATGAAGGCGACGCTCAAGATCAAGACTCCCTGTTGTTGTCAGCCACTTTACGCCTCCTGCGGCATCGTCGCCAGAATCCAATCGCGAAACGCGCGGATTTTCAAAATGTTGCGCCGGTTTTCCGGATAGGCGAGCCAATAGTCGCGCCCGTCGTTGCAGGTGAGATCGAAGGGCTGGTAGAGCAGGCCTGCGGCAATCTCCGTGCGGAAATGGCCTGGATTGAGGATCGCGACGCCCTGGCCGGCCATTGCGACCTGTGCATCGATCATCTGAATGCCGAGCTCGTTGGGTGGGTAGCGTTCGAGGCCGGGATCGTCGATGCCGGCGGCGGAAAACCAGGTGCGCCACCAGATATCCGGCGCGCTGATGATCGGCAGCTTCAGGAGATCGGCCGGCTCCCGCACGCCGCCGATCGTTTCCGCCAGTGCGGGGTTCAGCAGAGGCGAGAAATCCATGCGCATGATGCGGTGGCTCGTCAGGCCGTGCCAGTCGCCTTTGCCCCAGCGGATCGAAACATCCGCTTCCTCCTTGGAGAAGTCTATCAGGCGTTGCGACGTGGAAAGCCGCACGGCGATGTTCGGATGCTTGAGCTGGAAGTCGCCGAGTGTGCGGCTCAGCCACTGCGTGGCGAAGGTCGGGGTCGATTGGATATGCAGTTTGTGCTCCGTGGCATCCTTGAGATCGGCCAGGGCCTCGGCGAGTTTTGCCAGGCCTTCGCTCACTTTCGGCGCAAGGCGCTCGCCCGCCTCACTCAGGAGAACCTGCCGCGGCTGGCGCAGAAACAGGGTTTCGCCGAGTGTCTCCTCCAGAAGCTTGATCTGGTAGCTGACGGCCGTCTGCGTCATGCCGAGCTCATCGCCGGCGCGGGTGAAACTCGCATGCCGCGCCGCCGCCTCGAAGACCCGAAGCGCATTCAGCGGAAAGTTGCGCGACATCTTCATGGCCAAGGTCTCTTCATGCATGCAGACGAAGGTTCGATTGGAATTCCATTCTCAGCGAGCGCATCCTGCACGCAATGGATGGAATTTACGAGGTTTTACCATGACATGCATCGTCGAAACAATGCCGGTGAGGCAAAAGCGGAGGCCGCTTGCCGGTCTTTGGCATAAGCTCTCTCTCGCCTTTGTCTTCCGCAAGCGTAACCACATGCCGCGCCTGCACTCGGACGAACTATCCGACCACCTGAAGCGCGACCTCGGTTTTCTGGATGGCCGAAGCTAGCTGTTGTTGCGGCGCCACTCTGCGAAGGCGAGCAGCACTTCGGCGGCGGTCATCGCGGCGATGACCTCGGGGCGCTTGTCGTCCACCGCGCTGCCGCCGATCGGCAGAACCAGCCGGTCGGCGGCGCTGCGCGGCATGCCCTGTTCGTCGAGATGATGCAGGAATGTGCCGCGTTTCGATTTCGAGCCGACCATGCCGATATAGGCAAGGTCCTTGCGCTGGAGTGCCTGGCTGCCGATGCGGAAATCGAGCGCATGGTCGTGCGTCACGATGACGACGGCGGAGCCGGCGGGAATATCGGCGATCAGCGTTTCCGGCAGGGCGGCAAAGCGGTGGTGCACCTCCGAGGTCAGCTGGTCGAGCGCCGTCTCGCGCACCTCCACCACGAACACCTTGAGCGGCAGCATGGTCAGCGTATCGGCGAGCGCCCGGCCGACATGGCCCGCGCCGAAAATCCAGACCTGTGGCTTCTGCCGCTCCTCTTCCGCGAGGCGCCGGTCGAGCGCGCGGCGGGCCTCCTCGTCGGCGAAGGTGAAGCGCAGCTCGACACGACCGCCGCAACACTCGCCGTTTTCCGGGCCAAGCGGAATGTCGAGCGTCGCCTCGCCGCCGGCCTCCGCCAACAGCTTGCGCGCATTCTCGATGGCCGCATATTCCAGCTGTCCGCCGCCGATCGTGCCATGGATCTCCGTTGGTGCGACCAGCATGAAGGTGCCTTCATCGCGCGGTGCCGAGCCTTTGGTGGCGGTGATATCGACGATGACGACGCGGTGTTCGCGGGCGAGAAAGCCCGTCAGACTGTCCTGCAGAAAGTTCATTTCGTCCTTCTTCGCACATGAAGCCGCTTGGGCTTGGGAGACGCGGCCGGAAACCCGCCGCGCCCACGCGCGTCTTTATTGGGCGGTCCAGCCGCCATCGACGGAGATATGGGTGCCGTTGATCGACTTTGCCGCATCAGAGGCGAGGAAAAGCGCGATGGCCGCAACCTCGTCGGTGCCGACGAATTCCTTGGTCGGCTGGAACTTCAGCATGACATCGGACTTCACCTGCGCCTCGCTGATGCCACGGGCCTTGGCTGTGTCGGGGATCTGCTTTTCGACCAGCGGCGTCAGCACATAGCCGGGGCAGATCGTGTTGGCGGTGATGCGGTTTTCGGCGACCTCAAGCGCGACGGTCTTCGTCAGGCCCATGACGCCGTGTTTTGCCGCCACATAGGCCGCCTTGAAGGGCGAGGCGACGAGGCCGTGCGCGGAGGCGATATTGATGATGCGGCCCCAGCCCTTGCGCTTCATATGCGGAACGGCATTGCGGATGGTGTGGAACGAGCTTGAGAGATTGATCGCGATGATCTGGTCCCACTTTTCCGGCGGAAAATCCTCGATCTTTTCGACATGCTGGATGCCGGCATTGTTGACGAGGATATCGACGCCGTCGAACTCTTCCACGGCCGTCTGTATGAGGTCGGAGATTTCATGCGGCTTCGTCATGTCGGCGGGGTGGTAGAGCACGCGTCCGTTGCCGAGACCGTCGAGCCTTGCCCTGATCGCCTCGATCTCATCGGCATTGCCGAAGCCGTTGATGATGACGTTTGCGCCGGTTTCCGCAAAAGCTTCGGCAATGGCGAGGCCGATGCCGCTGGTGGAGCCGGTGACGACGACACTTTTCATGCTTGTACTCTCCAGATCATGCTGCGTTGCGATAGCCTACGCCTAAAACTCAAGCGATGACAATTGTGTTTTCCGCACGCTACAGTCCCGCTGAGAGCGAAGCGGGACTTGCGTTTTATTTTCCTTTGACATTCGTTTTAGTCTCGTATTGAAGATTCCGAAGGGCCTGGGAGAGGCCTTCCAAGGGGAGGACTGCATGAGCGGATATGTTCTCGCGATCGATCAGGGCACGACATCGAGCCGGGCAATCGTTTTCGACGGTAACCAAAAGGTCGTCGGTTCGGGCCAGAAGGAATTCACGCAGATTTTTCCGCAGTCCGGCTGGGTCGAGCATGATCCGGAAGAGATTTGGGAGAGCGTGCTCTGGTCGGTCAAGGCGGCGCTGAAGAAAGCCGACGTCAAGGCCTCCGACATTTCCGCCATCGGGATTACCAACCAGCGTGAGACGGTCGTCGTCTGGGAACGGGAGAGCGGCAAGCCGATCCACAATGCCATCGTCTGGCAGGACCGCCGCACCGCCTCCTATTGCGACAAACTGAAAAAGCAAGACCTCGAAAAGACCTTCACCAAGAAGACCGGCCTGCTGCTCGACCCCTATTTTTCCGGCACGAAACTTTCCTGGATGCTCTCCAACGTGAAGGGCGCGCGGGCGCGGGGCGCCAAGGGCGATCTCTGCTTCGGCACCATCGACACGTTCCTGATCTGGCGCCTGACCGGCGGCAAGTCGCATGTGACGGATGCCACCAATGCCAGCCGCACGCTGATGTACAACATTGCGGCGAATGACTGGGACAACGAACTCCTGGACATCCTGCGCGTGCCGAAGGCCATGCTGCCTGAGGTGCTGGATTGCGCGGCCGATTTCGGCATCACGGAAAAGAGCCTGTTCGGCGCGGAGATCCCGATCCTCGGCGTTGCCGGCGACCAGCAGGCGGCGACCATCGGTCAGGCCTGCTTCGAGCCGGGCATGATGAAATCGACCTATGGCACCGGCTGTTTCGCGCTGCTCAACACCGGCGCCGACATGGTGCGCTCGAAGAATCGTCTGCTCACCACCATCGCCTACCGGCTCGACGGCGAAACGACCTATGCGCTGGAAGGCTCGATCTTCATCGCCGGAGCCGCCGTGCAGTGGCTGCGCGACGGGCTGAAGGTCATCAAGGCCGCGCCCGATACGGGCGATCTCGCCGCGAAGGCCGATCCGACGCAGAATGTCTATCTCGTGCCCGCCTTCACTGGTCTCGGGGCCCCGCATTGGGACCCGGAGGCGCGCGCCGCGATCTACGGCATGACCCGCAACACGGGGCCGGCGGAATTCGCCCGCGCGGCGCTGGAGGCCGTCTGCTACCAGACGCGCGACCTGCTCGACGCCATGCACAAGGACTGGAAGGCCAACGGCAAGGAAACCGTGCTGCGCGTCGATGGCGGCATGGTCGCCTCCGACTGGACCATGCAGCGCCTCTCCGACATCCTCGACGCCCCCGTCGACCGCCCGACCATTCTGGAGACGACCGCGCTCGGCGCCGCCTGGCTCGCCGGCCAGCGCGCCGGTGTCTGGCCGGACCGCAAGGGTTTTGCGAAATCCTGGGCGCGGGACATGCGCTTCGAGCCCAAGATGGACGAGAAGACCCGCGCGGTGAAGATCAAGGGCTGGAAGGATGCGGTGCGACGCACGCTGAGCGCGGGGTAGGACTGAGCTTCACAACCCATTCCACGAAGGTTTGGAATTTGCCATACTTTGCTGAGGCGTAATATTCGCAGCATAGAGGAGGGGCAGAATGCGTGTGATGCTTACTGTGTGTTTGGGCATTCTGGCTGGCTGCAATTCAACGTCATCCGGTCAATGGCGTGAAGTCCAAACGAATACCAAGGAAAGTCGGTTTGAGCGAGCGAAGGCCATTTGCAACGGGAGAGCTGGCGAAACACAGGTTATGGCTGGTCGATATTGGATTGCTGGGGCTATCGCGTCAAATAGCACATTCAAAGCTTGCATGAGCGAGCAAGGATTTGTCCAAAATTGAGCTATTCATCTGGAGGTCACCAGATGCTATGGCGCTATCATGCACCAATCCCCGGCAATCGTCCCCGACCGATCCTGCGGCACCTGCACGCTCTGTTGTCGGTTGCCGGATATCGATCTGTTCGACAAGCCGGCCAATGCCTGGTGCCGGCATTGCATCGAGGGCAAGGGCTGTTCAATCTATGCGGACAGGCCGTCGGTCTGCCGCGACTTCCTCTGTCTGTGGATGACCGATGAGGCGCTCGGGGAAGTCTGGGAGCCATCCCGCTCGCATATGATGATCTATCGGCAGGGGCCGCAGATCACTGTTCTCGTGGATCCCGACCATCCCGATATCTGGCGGCGCGAGCCGTATCATGCGCAATTGCGGGCCTGGGCGGATGAAGCCGAGCCCAACGGCGGTTACGTCATCGTCTTCTGGCAGGACGACGTGTTCAAGATCTGAGCCCGCGCGATCTTCTGTCAAAAATCAAAAATAATCCGGTGCGCCCTGTCGGCTGAGCGGCTACTCCTACGTCTTTCAGTCAACGGGAGTTCACCATGCTGTATGCCGTTCTTTGTTATGATTGCGAAAGCGAAATCAATGCCTGGTCGAAGGAGCTGGACGACAAGGTCATGGCCGATCTCGGCGCCGTGAACCAGCGTTATGCGGAGGCCGGCAAGCTTGGTCCCGTTGCCCGGCTGATGCCGACGACGGCGGCTGTCACGGTGCGCAAGGGCGCGACCGATGACATCATCATGGATGGTCCTTTCGCGGAAACCAAGGAGCAGTTTCTCGGTTTCTTCGTGCTGGAGGCGGCCACGCTGGACGAGGCGATCACCTTCGCGCGCGAGCTTTCCGCCGCCAATCCGGCCAACGGCACCTATGAAGTCCGGCCGTTGCAGTTCTTCAATCCGGGAGTACCCATAACATGACAGACCTTGCCTGGATCGATCTGGCGCTGACATCGGCACGGCCGCAGGCCATGGGGGCGCTGCTGCGCTACTTCCGCAACCTCGACCTGGCGGAGGAGGCCTTTCAGGAGGCCTGCCTTCGCGCGCTAAAGAACTGGCCCGAAAAAGGCCCGCCACGCGATCCGGCAGCCTGGCTCATCTTCGTCGGGCGCAACAGCGGCATCGACCAGGTGCGCAAACGCGCCAAGCACCAGCCGCTTCCGCCCGAAGAAGTGTTGTCCGATCTGGAGGATACGGAAAGCGATCTCGCGGACCGGCTGGACGGCGCGCATTACCGCGATGATATCCTGCGCCTGCTCTTCGTCTGCTGCCATCCGGAGCTGCCGGCGACCCAGCAGATCGCGCTGGCTTTACGCATCGTCTCCGGCCTTTCGGTCAAGCAGATCGCGCGTGCCTTCCTCGTGTCCGAAGCGGCGATGGAGCAGCGCATCACGCGTGCCAAGGCCAAGGTGGCCGCCGCCGGCATTCCCTTCGAGACGCCGGATGCCGTGGCGCGCGCCGAACGGCTCGGTCTTGTCGCGGCGATGATCTATCTCGTGTTCAACGAAGGCTATTCGGCCGGCGTGCCCGAAAGGGCCGATACGCCGTTCTGCGCCGAGGCGATCCGGCTGGCGCGGCTGCTTTTGAAACTGTTCCCCTCCGAGCCAGAGATCATGGGGCTGACGGCGCTGCTGCTCATCCAGCATTCGCGGCTCGATGCCCGTTTCGATGCGGATGGCCAGCTCGTGCTTCTGGACGATCAGGATCGCTCGCTGTGGGACCGCGCGCTGATCGACGAGGCGCTGGTGCTGATCGACAAGGCGATCCGCCACCGCACGCCCGGCGCCTTCCAGATCCAGGCGGCGATTGCCGCCCTGCATGCCCGCGCAGCAACGGCGGCGGAAACGGACTGGCTGCAGATCGATCTGCTCTACCAGACGCTGGAGCGCCTGCAGCCGTCGCCGGTGGTGCGGCTCAACCGCGCCGTCGCGGTGTCAAAGCGGGAAGGGCCGGAGGCCGCGCTGGCGCTGGTCGAGCCGCTCTCGGAAAAACTCTCCGGCTATTTCTATTTTCACGGTCTGCGCGGCGGCCTGTTGAAGCAGCTCGGCCGTTACCGCGAGGCGCACGAGGCTTTTGACCGCGCCATCGCGCTCGCCACCACGCCGGCCGAGGCCGCCCATATCCGCCAGCATCTCGACAGCGTGCAGCGGGAGATGGCGGCGGCTGAAAAATAATCTGCGTTCGGTGTCGGATCGCTCCTCCCTCGGGCGTCCTTGATACGACCCAACCAAAACGCCCAAACGAGGAGGACACCATGACCGAGACCGCCGACATCAAGCCCGCCAACAGCCGCGAACTCGTGCTGACCCGCGTGTTGAACGCGACGCCTGCCCAGCTTTTCAAGGCCTGGACGACGCCCGAAATCCTGAAGGAGTGGTTCATGCCCAAGCCCTATGAACTGGCGCTTGTCGACATGGAGCCGCGCGACGGCGGCAAGTTCCGCACGGTCATGACCGGCCCAGATGGTTTCCACATGGATTCGACCGGCGTCTTCCTGAAGGTCGAGAAGGACAAGCGCATCATCACGACGGACGCCTTCGGTCCGGACTGGAAGCCGACCGAAAAGGCCTTCTTCAGCGCCGAAATCCTGTTCGACGATCTCGGCAACGGCCAGACGCGCTACACCGCCATCGCCCGTCACTGGAACGTGGAGGATTGCGAAGCGCACGAGAAGATGGGTTTTCACGAAGGCTGGGGGCAGGTGGCGACCCAGCTGGAAGAGGTGGCGTCGAAGCTTTAACCCCTGGACGGGGCGGGTAACCGCCCCGTTTTGTTCGACGCGGCAGGCGTGGTGAACACACTGTTTCCCGGCAGGGCCTTTCAACCCCTGCGGCCCGGCCATATGTGAGGAGAAATCCTTTCATCTGGAACATCTCCATGGAACTTGGCCTTTATACATTTGCCGATGTCGATCCCACCGCTGCCGACAAGGGGCGGGAGGGGGAACGGCGGTTGAAGAACCTGCTGGAGGAAATCGAGCTTGCCGATCAGGTGGGGCTCGATGTCTTCGGGTTGGGTGAGCATCACCGGCCGGACTATGCGGCTTCCGCACCTGCCGTCGTGCTGGCCGCGGCTGCCTCGCGCACGAAGAATATCCGGCTGTCCAGTGCGGTGACGGTGCTCTCGTCGGATGATCCGGTCCGTGTCTTCCAGCAGTTCGCGACAGTCGATCTCATCTCCGGCGGCCGGGCGGAAATCATGGCGGGGCGTGGCTCCTTCATCGAATCCTTCCCGCTCTTCGGCTATGCACTTGACGATTACGACGTGCTGTTCGAGGAAAAGCTCGATCTGCTGCTGGCACTGAACGAGAGCGAAAAAGTCTCCTGGACCGGCACGATGCGCGCGCCGCTGCCGGGGCTCGGTGTCTATCCGCGTCCGGCGCATGGCAAGATGCCGATCTGGATTGCCGTCGGCGGCACGCCGCAATCGGTGGCGCGGGCCGGCGCCTATGGCCTGCCGCTGGCGCTTGCCATCATCGGCGGCACGCCATCGCGCTATGCGCCGCTCTTCGACCTCTACCGCGAAGCGGCGCGGCGTGCCGGTCAGGATGAGGCGAAGCTGAAGACCAGCATCAATGTGCACGGCTTCATCGCCGATACGACCGAGGCGGCGGCGGAGGCCTTCTATGGCCCGCAGGCCGCGGTGATGAACCGCATCGGCGGCGAGCGCGGCTGGGGGCCGACGAGCCGGGCGCAGTTCGACCAATCGACCGGCCCGACCGGGCATCTCTTCCTCGGCGATCCCGAGACGGTGGCCCACAAGATCGTCGCGCACCAGAAGATCTTCAGGAATGACCGCTTCCTGTTGCAGATGGCGATCGGGTTGATGCCGCATGATCAAATTTTGCGCGGAATCGAGCTGTATGGGACCCGCGTCGCACCGCTGGTGCGCGAGATGCTGGCGGAGCAATCGGCGAAGTCCGAGCCTGCTTCCGCCTGACAGCGGTGCGCGGGCGTGCTAGGACGCCCGCGAAAGAGAGACACGATGACCCTGGAAAACGACGACGACCTCAACGGCCTGAAGGCCATCGGCCGGATTTGCGCCAATGTGCTGCAACACATGCAGACGGCGGTGCGTCCCGGCATGACGACGGCCGAGCTCGACCTGATCGGCCGGCGCCTACTGGAAACCGCGGGCGCGGTTTCGGCGCCGGAGAGCTGCTACAAGTTTCCGGGCGCGACCTGCATTTCCGTCAATGAGGAAGTCGCGCATGGCATTCCTGGCGACCGGGTGATCCAGGATGGCGATCTCGTCAATATCGATGTCTCGGCGGTGCTCGACGGCTATTTTGCCGATACCGGCGCCTCTTTCGTTGTCGGGCGTTCGACGCCGGCGGTCGAACGGCTCTGCCGGGATGGCAAGCGGGCGCTGTGGGTCGGTCTGAAGGAAGTGAAGGCCGGCAAGCCGCTGGCGCAGGTCGGCAATGCCATCGGCGAATTCGCCCGCAAGAACCGCTACACGCTGATCGCCAATCTCGCCAGCCACGGCGTCGGCCGCTCGCTGCACGAGGAGCCGACGGAAATCGCCACCTGGCCCGATCCGCAGGAAACGCGCCGCATGACGGACGGCCTTGTCTTCACGGTCGAGCCTTTTCTGTCGCTCGGCGCCAACTGGGCCGAAAGCGGCGACCGGGACGAGTGGACGCTCTACAGCGAGCCGAATGCGCCGACGGTGCAGTTCGAGCACACGGTCGTTGCCACGCGCAACGGGCCGCTGGTCGTGACGCTGCCGGGCTGATCCGCGCGCTCCCGAGCCTTCACCGGCGCTGATCCGTCGATCAATTAATCTCGTTTGTCGCGGCCATGTTGCAGTGCAATGGTCGCGGCATGATGCAGCGCACGCCAGTTCTGTCGCACGAGCCCGTCCGGGCAGCCCTTGCCGGTGCGGTCGCGATGGCCGTCGCCATGGGCCTCGGCCGCTTCTTCTACACGCCTGTCTTGCCGGGCATGATGGCAGGCCTTGGGCTGAATGCGGCCGATGCCGGGATTATCGCCGCGGCCAATTTCGCGGGCTACCTGCTCGGTGCGGTGCTGGCGGCCTATGGCTGGGCGGCCGGGCTCGAGCGGCGCCTTGCGATCGGCGCGCTGGTGTCCACCGTGGTGCTGCTCGTCGCGATGGGATTGCTTTCCAGCGTCGCGGCGCTGTCCGTCGTGCGGTTTCTCGCCGGCCTCGCCAGCGCCTTCGGCATGATCTTCACCTCCGGCATCGTGTTGTCCATCGGCCTGCGCCATGGCGATCCGCGGGTGCAGATGGCGCATTTTTCCGGTGTCGGTTTCGGCATCGCGGTTTCGGCGCTGCTGGTCTATGTGCTCTCGCTCGTCGATACGGCGATGCTCCCGACCTGGCGCCTTGACTGGCTTGCCGGAGCAGCGCTTGCGGCCATCGGTCTGATCGTTGTGATAGGGCTTCTGCCGCGTCCGGAAAGCCATGCAGGCGCGCGGCGTGAACCGGCCATCGTCTGGACACGGCCGCTCTTGGCGCTGACGTTGAGCTACGGCTTGTTCGGCATCGGCTATGTCATCACTGCCACCTTCATCGTGGCGATCGCCCGGGAAGGCGCCCACAGTCCCTTGCTCGAAAGCTTGACCTGGCTGGTGACAGGTGCTTCAGCCGCCGTCTCCGTCATCGCCTGGAAACCGGTGGAGCGCCGCTACGGCGTGGCGGCCGCCTATCTCGCGGCGCTGCTGGTCGAGATGGTCGGCGTGGCCGTCACCGTGACGCTGCCGTTCCCGGCCTCCGCACTCATCGGCGGCGTGTTGCTCGGCCTCACCTTCATCGTCATCACCGCCTATGGCCTGCAGCTTGGCCGGGTTCTCGCCAGCGAAAGCCCGCGGCAGGTTCTGGCGTTGATGACGGCGGCTTTCGGCGTCGGCCAGATCCTCGGCCCGCTTGGAGCGGGCTTCCTTGCCGCGCGCACCGGCAGCTATGTCCTGCCCAGCCTCGCCGCCGCCGCCATCCTGCTTTTGGCCGCCGTGATCGTCGTGCTGGGCGGAACGCTCTCCATTAAATCTCGGTAATCCGGGCACTTGGCGATTGTTGCGATGGGCAAACTCCTCTAGGTTCGGCGCGAACCGGCGGCGCTGCTGCCATCAGAAAACGAAAGTTTCGCGCCTTGTTCCATTCCTTCTTCCCGCAGCCGAAGCTGTTCTTCACCTCCGGCGCCGTATGGACCATCATCTGCATCGCAGTCTGGTACACGGTGGGGCCGCAAATGGGGGCGGCCATCGGCCTGCCGCCGCTCGGGCCTGACGAAAAGGCGCCGATCGGCCTTGCCTATTTCTTCTCGCCTGACAATCTCTGGTTCTACCTCTATTTCACGATCTTCGTGCTGATCTTCGGCTTCGTCTGGAAAGCCATCGCGCGCAATCACCCCTGGGCGAACTGGGCCATCTGGGGCTCGGCCTTCATCATCTTCATCGCCTATTTCTCGGTGCAGGTGTCTGTCGCGCTCAACAACTGGCGCGGCCCGTTCTTCGATCTCTTCCAGGCGGCGCTTTCCAAGCAGGGCAACGTGACGACCGATCAGCTGTTCACCTTGCAGCTGCGCTTCCTTGAAATCGGCATGGTCGGCGTGGTGCTCAATGTGGTCACGGCCTTCTTTACCAACCACTATGTCTTCCGCTGGCGCACCGCTATGAACGACTACTACATGTCGAAGTGGTCGAAGCTGCGCCATATCGAAGGCGCCTCGCAGCGTGTGCAGGAAGACACGATGCGCTTCGCCAATATCCTGGAGGGGCTTGGCGTCACCTTCATTAATTCCATTATGACGCTGGTGGTGTTCCTGCCGCTGCTCTTCCGCATGTCGGAATATGTCGGCGACCTGCCGGTCATCGGCGCGGTTCCCCATGCGCTGTTCTGGCTCGCCATCGTCTGGTCGCTGTTCGGTACGGCGCTGCTCGCCATCGCCGGTATCAAGCTGCCCGGCCTGCAGTTCCGCAACCAGCGCGTTGAGGCGGCCTATCGTAAGGAACTCGTCTATGGCGAAGACCACGCGGATCGCGCCGACCCCGTCACGGTGCGGGAGCTGTTTGCCAATGTGCGGCGCAATTATTTCCGCATGTACTGGCACTACTGCTACTTCAACGTCGCGCGCTTCGGCTATGGCCAGCTCGACGCCATCTTCCTGAACTTCATCCTCATCCCGACCATCGTGGCCGGCCGCATCACCATGGGCACCTGGCAGCAGATCGCCACCGCCTTCGGCGAGGTGAGCAATTCGTTCCAGTATCTCGTGAACTACTGGTCGACGATCATCGAGCTGCTCTCGATCCACAAGCGTCTGAAGGCCTTCGAAGCAGCGATCGACGACAAGCCGCTGCCGGATATCGATGAACGCTACCTGCAACGGGCGGCCGATGAAGGCGAGCTTGCGGCCAACGAGCCGTAACGATCTTAAAGGGCGGCTTCGGTCGCCCTTTTTTCTTTGGCGAGAATGTCGAGGGCTTCGGCGTAGCTCACACAGGCGACATCGCTCTTGCCGCAGGTTTCCGTGAGGAACGTATTGAGCGCGCGCCAATAGGCGCCGGCGTTCATTTCCACGAAATGGAAGCCAAGCTGGAGAGGCACGCGCTCGCCGGCATATTGCTTGTCGAAGGCAGCGCGATAGGCGGCAAGCGTGCTTTCCTCGAAGGCGGCGCTTTTTTCCGGGTTCTCCTTGCCCTTGGAATGGCGGACATAGAGATTGTAGTCCATGGCAATGACCGGGCGCTGTGCGGTGCCCTCGGGGATCAGCGGCAGGCCGAAGCGTTGGATTTCGCCGCTGGCGACGGGCATGGCCGGACCTTTGGTCACGAGGCTTGCATCATAGGTGAAGCCGCTCGCTTCCAGGGCCTTGACCAGGCCGCTGCCGGCCGAAAGGTAGGGCGCGCGAAATCCCTTGATGTCCTTTTCGGCAAAATCCTGCCAGCCTGCGGGTTCCCGCTCCCCGACGCCGGCGCTCTGCCAGGCCGTCTTCAGGGCCTGCTGGAAGAAGGTGAATTCAGCCTTCCAGTCCTCGGCGCTCCATTTGCCGCCGTCGAAATGGCCGCAGGCATGGCTGCCGATGTCGTGGCCCTCAAGCTTTGCCAGCCAGATTTCGCCAAGCCGCAGGATCGTGTCCTCCTTGTCGGGCGAGAACCCGACATTGGACCGGCCGCGTTTTTCATGGGGCGCCTGGTATTGCGCGCGTTCCGATTTGGGGAAGAGGAAGGTGCAGGAGAGGAAATAGGTGAAATGCGCGCCGGTGCGCTTGGCCATGGCCCGGCTCTTTTCCCACAGCAGATTGTCATGCGCGCCGTCGAAGGAGACGATGACGAGCTGCTTGCGTTTGGCCGGCTCGATCGCATCGTCCTTGGCGAGAACCGGGCTTGCGGCAAGCACGGCGGCGAGGGGGAGGAGGAGAAATCGAGACAACATGGCTACCCGCGACAATTTGCAAAGGGTCTGTCATCGTTTCGGAATGCGGCAATCCTTTGATCGGGCTGGAATTGTCGCGCCGTGACGGTTATTCCAATGGAAACGGCTATCGGGCCGGCCTTTATTCAAGGGATATTTCCATGACGTTGCTGATCGCCGGTCTCGTTCTTTTCATCGCCACCCATCTTCTGCGCCCCTTCGCGCCGGGCCTGCGCAATGCCGGCATCGCCGCGCTCGGCAAGCCGGCCTGGATGGCGATCCACGGCATTGTCTCGCTGCTCAGCCTCGCGCTCATTGCCTATGGCTTCGTCGATGCACGGGAAAATGGCGGCGAGATGCTGTATTTCCCGCCGACTTTCCTCTCGCATATCGCGCTGACGCTGATGCTGATCGCCTCGATCTGTCTCGTCGCCGGCTTCCTGCCTGCCGGTCATATTCGCACGAAGCTGAAGTTCCCGATCCTCGTCGCCATCAAGATCTGGGCACTCGCTCATCTGCTGGCGAACGGCGAGAGCTATTCGGTGCTGCTGTTCGTGACGATCCTCGCCTGGGCCGTCATCCTGCGCATCTCGCTGAAGAAGCGCATCGCGGCCGGCGAGACCACGCTGCCGGTTTTCGTCTCGGTGAAATACGACCTGATCGCCGTCGTCATCGGCCTCGCGATCTACGCCGTAATCGTGCTCAAGCTGCACGAATTGGTGATCGGCGTCGCTCCGCTGCCCTGATCCCCTGCGTTTTCGCGCCTGCCCCCTTACAACGCGGTGAAAATGGGGTAGAAGGCGCGAACTCCAATCGTCAGCAAGAGCCGGGCAGGGAATGGTAAATCAGGACGACAGCTTTATCCGCGAGGTGAACGAGGAACTTCGCTCCGACCAGATGCGTCTGGTCTGGAAGCGTTTTGGCCGCATCCTCATCGGCCTCGCCGTCCTCGTCGTTCTCGGCACGATCGGCAAGGTGAGCTACGAATATTGGCGCGACAGCGAGGCTTCCGCCGCCGGCGACAGCTTCCTCGGCGCGCTGACGCTGGCCCGCGAAGGCAAGAACGAAGAAGCGCTTGCCGCGCTCACCGCGCTCGAAAAGGACGGTTTCGGCTCCTATCCGGTGCTCGCGCGTATGCGTTCGGCCTCGCTTCTTGCTGCAACCGACGCGCAGGGCGCCGTCAACGCCTTCACGGCGATCGCCAAGGACAGCGCGGTGCCGGAAGCGCTGCGCGATGCCGCCCGCCTGCGCGCCGCCTACTTGCTGGTCGATACCGGCACCTATGAGCAGGTCTCGGCGGAAGCCGAACAGCTCGCCACGCCGCAGAGCGCGCTTCGCCACTCCGCCCGCGAGGTTTTGGGTCTCTCCGCCTACAAGCATGAGGACTACGCCCGCGCCAAGGAATGGTTCGAGGCCATCATCAACGACAGCGAGAGCCCGCGCAACGTCGCCAACCGCGCGCAGATGCTGCTTGACCTGATTGCTGCAAGCGGCAAGCTGTCCTCCTAAAGCCGGTCTTTCGCCGGTCACGAAACGGAACACGTCCATGAGCTTCACCGTCGCCATTGTCGGACGCCCGAATGTCGGCAAGTCCACCCTGTTCAACAGGCTCGTGGGCAAGAAGCTTGCGCTGGTCGATGACACGCCCGGTGTCACCCGTGACCGCCGGCCGGGTGAAGCCAAGCTCATTGACCTGAAATTCCACATCATCGACACGGCCGGTCTCGAAGAGGCAGCACCCGAGACGTTGCAGGGCCGCATGCGTGCCCAGACCGAAGCGGCGATCGAAGAGGCGGATCTGTCGCTCTTCGTCGTCGACGCCAAGACGGGCCTGACGCCGGTCGATACCGCGCTGGCCGACATGCTGCGCCGCAAGGGCAAGCCCGTTGTGCTCGTCGCCAACAAATCGGAAGCCAAGGGATCCGACGGCGGTTTTTATGATGCCTATACGCTCGGCCTGGGCGAACCGACACCGATCTCCGCCGAGCACGGCCAGGGCATGCTCGATCTGCGCGATGCCATCGTCGCGGCGATCGGCGAGGAGCGCGCCTACCCGGAAGACGACGAGGCCGTCACCGATATCGATGTGCGCGGCGAACTGGCGGACGCGGCCGAAGAGGACGAGGATTTCGAGCCGGAATATGACGAGACGAAGCCGCTGCGCGTCGCCATCGTCGGCCGCCCGAATGCCGGCAAGTCCACGCTGATCAACCGCTTCCTCGGCGAAGACCGTCTTCTGACCGGCCCGGAAGCGGGCATCACGCGCGACTCGATTTCCGTCGAATGGGACTGGAAAGGCCGCACGATCAAGATGTTCGATACGGCCGGCATGCGCCGCAAGGCCAAGGTGCAGGAGAAGCTGGAAAAGCTTTCTGTCGCCGATGGCCTGCGCGCCATCCGCTTCGCCGAGACTGTTGTCATCGTCTTCGACGCGACCATTCCCTTCGAAAAGCAGGACTTGCAGATCGTCGATCTCGTGCTGCGCGAAGGCCGCGCCGCCGTGCTCGCCTTCAACAAATGGGACCTGATCGACGACCCGCAGGCTGTGCTCGCGGATCTGCGCGAAAAGACCGAACGTCTGCTGCCGCAGGCGCGCGGCATTCGCGCCGTGCCGGTGTCCGGCCAGACGGGGCGGGGCCTCGACAAGCTGATGCAGTCGGTGATCGACACGGACCGCACCTGGAACCGCCGCATCTCGACCGCCAAGCTCAACCGCTGGCTCGATGCGCAGCAGACGCAGCATCCGCCACCGGCCGTCTCCGGCCGCCGCCTGAAGCTGAAATACATGACGCAGGTGAAGGCCCGCCCGCCGGGCTTCATGGTGTCGTGCACGCGCCCGGACGCGCTGCCTGAATCCTATATCCGCTACCTCACCAATGGCCTGCGCAACGACTTCAACCTGCCGGGCGTGCCGATCCGCATCCATTTCAGGGCGACGGACAACCCGTTTGCCTCGAAGGCGAAGAAGAAGCGCTGATTTCTGGATCGGGCGGATGTGCGCCGATCGATTTTGGTGCCGATCCGATCAATCAGCCTTTCGGCAGCTTGTCCTTTGCCACCAATGCGCCGTGATGCTGGATGACGGCGGCGGCGACGGCGGCGGCGAAGCGGGCGGCGGCCTCCGGGTTGTTCTCCACCGCTAGGTGGGCGAGGAACGCGCCGTTGAAGCTGTCGCCGGCGCTGGTCGTGTCGACGATCGTTTTCACCTCGGCGGAGGGGACATGGTTGCGCGTGTCGCCGAAGACGAGCGTGGCGCCCTTGCTGCCATCCTTCACCACCAGCCCGTCGACACCGAGCGCGCGGTAGCGGGCGATCGTGTCCTCCAGCGTGGCGTCGCCGAAATGGCTGGTCTCGTCGTCGAGGCTCGGCATGACGAGCGTTGCAGCCCGCGCGCCCTCGGTGATGGTCGTGCGCATATACTCCGCATCGTCCCAGAGGCGGGGGCGGATGTTCGGATCGAAGACGACGCGTTTTCCGGCCGCCTTTGCGCGGCGCAGTTCCGAAAGCAGCGTCTCGATATCCTCTGCCGGCAGGATCGCGAGCGTGATGCCGGAGAAGACGATGATGTCGGAAGCCTCGATGGCAGCACGCAGCCGGTCGCCATCGCCCGCCAGAAGCTTTGCGGCCGAAACGGAGCGCCAGTAGGAGAAGCTGCGTTCGCCATTGTCGAGATGGATCATGTAGAGGCCGGGTGAGCGGCCTTCGATGCCGGCAATGGTCTCCGTGCCAATGCCATGGCCGGCGATGAAGGTGCGCATCTCCTCGGAAATCCTGTCGACGCCGATGGCGGTGAAATAGTCGACATGCCAATCGGCGGGCAGGTACTGGCGGGCATAATAGGCGGTGTTGAAGGTGTCACCGGCGAAGCTCTTGCGCATCAGGCCGCCCTCGGCCTGCATCAGTTCCACCATGCACTCGCCGATCGAGAGCAACCGTCCTGCCATGTCGAAAATCCCCCGGCAAAGCATTTCCAGCCGAAGCGGCATCGCTTCGGCGCCGGACAATGCGTAACAGGAACCTAGAACACCTCAGACGAACCGCGGTTCGCCTGAGGTGTTCTAATTCCGCCGGAAAGAGGAAATACTGTCAAAGAGTTGGCGGGGCAAGCGGATGCCGATGGTTTCCGCATTCCGTTGCCGTTTCATGCGATCCAGGCCGGGAACATGGACATTGTAGTCTGTCGAAAGCCGCCCGGCCTGCTCGGACAGCCGGGTGGAAAAATGATCGGCAAAAAGCTGCGGCGAGAGCGCAAGCACGAAGAGCCCGACGCCGGGTGAAGTCTCGCCCGCCTGGAAATCCGCGGCATCGAGCGACCAGTTGCCGCCGGTGAGGCCCGCGGCGAGCACCTCGACCATCAGCGCGATATTGGCGCCGCGGCTGCCGCCGAAGGCGACAAGCGCGCCCTGCATGGCGGCGAAGGGATCGGTCGTCGGCTGTCCGTCCTGATCGTTGGCCCAGTCGTCCGGGATGGCAACTCCACGCGAGGCGGCATCGCGCACATTAACCAGCGCCGTGGCGCTCGAAGACTGGTCGATCAGCAGGATGTCTTCATTCTCGAGCGGTGCGGCGAAGGCGAGCGGATTGGTGCCGTAAACCGGGCTGCGGCTGCCCGCGCCGGCCAGTACGGCATGGCTGTTGGTCGCGGCAATCGCGACGAGGCCATCGTTTGCGAGACTTGCGGCATACCAGCCGAGTTCGCCGGTCGTATAGCTGTTGCAGACGGTGAAGACCGCGATGCCGAAGGTTTTCGCCTTGGACGCCAACTCTTCCCGCGCAATCGAAAAGCCGTGTTGCGCCACGCCGCCCATCGCATCGCATTTCAGGATGGCCGGCACCGGCGATGTGAGGAGCGGTTCGGCTTTTCCAGCGATTCGTCCGTCCACGAGGCTTCTGAGATAGTCGGTCAGGTGCGCGAAGCCGACGGCCCGTTTGCCCGCCATTTCCGCCTCGACGGTTGCCTGTGCGAGCGCCATTGCAGGCGGTTCGGCCATGCCGACGCGCATCAGCGCCGTCTTCGCCAGCGCGATTGCCTCGCTTGTGGAAAGGGTGACGTCATCGGCCATGCGATCAACCTTCTCTATGGAATTTGCCGGCATCATTCAGACGCGGGCCTGCTTCGTCAACCTTCGAAAAATCAGGACCCTGGCCGTTTACGCCCCCATGCCCTCGCGTTACATCTTCGCAGGACGCATCGGAAAACGGAGCAGCACGACATGGCGAAGTCCCCCAAGAAGGCCGACGACTGGTGGCGCGGCGCGGTCATCTACCAGGTCTATCCGCGCTCGTTTCAGGACACGACCGGCGACGGCATGGGGGATCTCAGGGGCATCACCAAACGGCTCGACCACATTGCCTCGCTCGGCGTCGATGCGATCTGGCTTTCACCGTTCTTCAAGTCGCCGATGGGCGATATGGGCTATGACGTCTCGGACTATTGCGACGTCGATCCGATGTTCGGCACGCTCGCCGATTTCGACGCCATGCTGGCGCAGGCGCACAAGCTCGGCATCAAGATCATCATCGACCAGGTGATCTCGCATACCTCCGACCAGCATCCCTGGTTCGTCGAGAGCCGCTCCAGCCGGTCCAATCCCAAGGCGGACTGGTATGTCTGGGCCGATCCGAAGCCGGATGGCACGGCGCCGAACAACTGGTTGTCGATCTTCGGCGGACCGGGCTGGGAATGGGACGGCGTGCGCAAGCAATATTACATGCACAACTTCCTGATTTCGCAGCCGGATCTCAATTTCCACAATCCGGATGTGCAGGATGCGCTTCTGAAAACCGTGCGCTTCTGGCTCGACCGCGGCGTGGACGGTTTCCGGCTCGACACCGTGAATTTCTATTTCCACGACAAGAAGCTGCGCGACAACCCGCCCCACGAACCGGACCCCGACGGCATCGGCCTCGATGCGCCCGACGTGAACCCTTACGGCATGCAGACGCATCGCTACGACAAGACGCAGCCGGAAAATATCGCCTTCCTCAAGCGGTTCCGCGCACTGCTCGACGAGTACAAGGGCCGCGTGACGGTCGGCGAGGTGGGTGACGGCGCGCGCTCGCTGAAGACGGTGGCCGAATACACCAGCGGCGGCGACAAGCTCAACATGTGCTACACCTTCGACCTGCTGGGACCGGATTTCACGGCAGAGCATGTGCGCAAATGTGTGCAGAGTTTCCAGCGCGCGGTGACGGACGGCTGGGTCTGCTGGGCCTTTTCCAACCACGACGTGAACCGCCATGTCAGCCGCTTCATCCAGGTTCCGGAAGAGCGCGAGCGCGTCGCCAAGCTCGCCATCACGCTGCTCTCGACTTTGCGTGGCTCGATCTGCCTCTATCAGGGTGAGGAGCTCGGCCTGACCGAGGCGGACCTCGCCTTCGAGGACCTGCGCGATCCCTACGGCATTCGTTTCTGGCCGGCCTTCAAGGGCCGCGACGGGTGCCGCACGCCGATGCCCTGGAATCACGGCGAGGCCCATGCCGGCTTCAGCACGGGAAAACCCTGGCTGCCGGTGCCGGAAGACCACGCCCGCCATGCCGTCGATACGCAGGAGAAGATCGCCGGCTCCGTGCTCAACCACTACCGCGCGACGATCGCCTTCCGGAAGGAGCACGACGCGCTGCATGACGGCGACATGTCCTTCGTGCATTCCAATCAGGATATCCTCGCCTTCACCCGCGAAAAGGGCGGCGAAAAGCTGCTCTTCGTCTTCAACCTGACGCGGGAAAAGGCCGAATTCGTCCCGTCGAAATCGCTGAAACTCGGCGAGCCGCTGCCCGTGCCCGGTTTTGGCGCAAAGCTGAAGAACGGTGCGATCGAGCTGGATGGGTTGGATATGGCGTGCGTGCGGCTTTAGCGCTGGCGCCCGACAAGGTGGTCATATTCCGCATGTGAACCGATCCAGAACCAGATGAGCGTTTCACTCTCCGGGTCCTTCACAGCAAGGGCGCGCCATGAGAGGCCGACCCTGGCCGACCAGAAGCGTCCAACGGATTTCAGTCGTAGCGAGGGATGTTCGGGGTTGGCCTTGAGCCGTTCGAAATTCTTGTCGGCCTGCTCACGTATATGAGCGGGAAGCGCGTCATAACACTTCCAGAACGCATCCGTCGCGTGGTGCTTCAAAGCGGGCGTGTGCGGTTGCTGCGGAACTGCGAGAGGGCACGTTCGGCAAGCTCGTCCAACGCGCCGTTGGTTGCATCCTCTGCCAATTCCCGATCCCACCGTGCAGCTTGAAGGGTCTCAAACCACGCGGTGAACCGCTCGAATTCCTCCGGGCTAAGCTCCGCGACGCTCTTTTCGATCTGCTCCAGCTTTGTCATGTCAAAATCCTTTCGTACGTAGTGTACGATATGGAGTTGCAAGCGGAAAGAGCGACCTCACCCGATCAGTTCGAACCGATCCACATCCACCATGCCCCGATCCGAAATCTTCAGATGCGGAATGACCGGTAGCGGCAGGAAGGCGAGCTGGAGGAAGGGTTCTTCGAGCGTGGCGCCCAGTGCGAAAGCGGCCTGGCGGAGGTGGTGCAGGGTGTCGCGCACGCTCTCATAAGGCTCGAGGCTCATCAGGCCGGCGACGGGCAGCGCGATCTCGCCGGTGACCTTGCCGTCTTCCACCACCACGAAGCCGCCCTTGATCTCGCCGAGCCGGTTCGCCGCCAGCGCCATGTCGTCCTCGTCGACGCCGACGACGCAGATATTGTGGCTGTCGTGGCCGACGGTCGAGGCGATGGCGCCTTTCTTCAGGCCGAAGCCCTGCACGAAGCCGTTGGCGTGGTTGCCGTTCTTGCCGTGTCGCTCGATGACGGCGACCTTGATGATATCTTGCGCCAGATCGACCGATGTCTGGTTGCCGCGCGCCGGCAGGCGATAGCGGCGATGTTCGGTGATGATCTTGCCCGGCAGAACGCCGATGACGGGCGTTTCGCCATCGGTGACGGGCACGGCGAAATGCGCGGCATTGACGGGCCGCGCTTTCACGCTGTCGAGCCCGACGGGCGCGACGGGTTTGCGGGTGGCGAAGAGCGCATCGTCCACCTTGCGCCCCGCGGAGAACACCATCTCGGCCTTGCAGTTTTCCAGCGTGTCGATGACGACGAGGTCGGCGCGCCAGCCCGGAGCGACAAGGCCGCGATCCCGGAGGCCGAAGGCCTTGGCGGCGGAGATGGAGGCGGCGCGATAGACGGCGAGCGGCGCGCGGCCGTGGCCGATCGCGGTGCGGATCATGTAGTCGAGATGGCCCTGTTCGGCGATGTCGAGCGGGTTGCGATCATCCGTGCAGAGCGCGATGAAGGGCGAGAGGCGCTCGGTCAGGATGGGCATGAGGGCGTGCAGGTCCTTGGAGACGGAGCCCTCGCGAACGAGAATGTGCATGCCCTTGCGGATCTTTTCCAGCGCTTCCTCGGCGCTCGTGCATTCATGCTCGGTGCGGATGCCGGCGGCGAGATAGCCGTTGAGGTCGTTGCCGGACAGCAGTGGCGCATGGCCGTCGATATGGCCGCCCTGGAAGGCTTCAAGCTTGGCGAGACAGACGGGATCCTTATGGATGACGCCCGGAAAATTCATGAATTCGGCAAGGCCGATGGCCTTGGGGTGATGGCGGAAGGGCAGCAGGCGCTCGATCGGCAGGTCGGCCCCGGATGTCTCCAGATGCGTCGCCGGCACGCAGCTCGACAGTTGCACGCGGATATCCATGATGGTTTCCAGCGCGCTGTCGAGGAAGAACTCGATGCCCTCGCTGCCGAGCACATTGGCGATCTCGTGTGGATCGCAGATGACCGTGGTCACGCCATAGGGCAGCACGCAGCGGTCGAATTCATGCGGCGTGACCAGCGAGGATTCGATGTGCAGATGCGTATCGATGAAGCCGGGCACGACGATGAGGCCGGTGATGTCGATCTCCGTGCGGCCCTTGTAAGGACCGCAGGTGCCGACGATGCGTTCGCCTGAAATCGCGATGTCGGAGGCGACCAGCTCACCCGTCACGAGATCGAAGAATTGCCCGCCCTTGAGCACGATGTCGGCGGGCTCGCGGCCGGTTCCCTGATCGATGTAGCGTTCCAAGTCGGCCATGGCGATGTCTCCCGAATCCTTTCGGGAGAGTCTAGCGACGTCGCGACGAGAAGAAAGGCCGATCAGCCCGGAAAGGTGACGGAGAAGGCGAAACGGCGGCTTTCTCCGGGGAGAAGCACGGTCGTGAAGGGGCGATCGCGCAATTCACGCGACCCGCCGAATTCCGCCGCCGTGCCATGCCAGGGTTCTATGCAGAGGAAGGGTGCGCCGGGTTTCGTCCAGAGCGCGAGGTTGGGCAGATTTTCGAAGTGGAACTTCAGCGCCGGTCCACCCTCGGCGGCATAGGTGAGGCCGTCACCCGCGCCTTCGGGAAAGACCATCGCATCGTCGAGGAACTGATCCTGCGCCAGCACGATCCGGCCCTTGTCGAAGGGGGAGGGTGTCCGGCTTGTCGAGAGCAATCCCTTTTCCAGCGGCTGGCGCTTCGGCTCGCCGGCATTGTCGAGCGTTACCGTGTGTGGTTTTCCAGCGCTGCCGGGCAGCGGCCAGACAAAGGCGGGGTGATAGCCGAAACCGAAGGGCATGGGTTTGTCGCCGCGATTTTCCACCGTGGAGGCCACGGTCAGCGTCCGGCGGTTGAGACTGTGCTCGACGGTGAGCCCGAAGTCGAAGGGATAGACGGCGCGCGTGTCGTCGGAGGCGTCGAGCCGATAGCGGCAGGCGGTGTCCGTCGTGCTTTCGAGCGCGAATTCCCGCCGCCGGGCAAAACCGTGCTGGGCCATCGCATAGGCCGTTCCGTCGATCATCAGCGTATCGTCAGGCGCCTTGCCGACGATGGGGAAGAGCACCGGCGAGCGCCCCGTCCAGAAGGCGGCGTCGCCGTTCCAGAGCCAGGCCTTGCCGTCCGTCGTGGTGATCGACTGCATTTCGGCGCCAAGCGAGGAGACGTCGACCGAGAGGTCTGCATTGGCAATGCGGGTGAGGCTCGGCATCGAATCTCCTTTCACGGATCGTTGGTGCACTCTAGCGCGGATCGCCGGGTTTTGCGCGCCGGCGACCGGTGAATTCGGTTGATAGCACCGGAGCGCCGAAATAGGATGACGGCATGAAACAGGACGACAAAGCGGGGCCGATCATCGTTTTCGATGCAGAGTGCATTCTCTGCTCGGCCAATGCGCAATTCGTGCTGCGGCATGATCGCGCCCGCCGCTTCCGCCTCGCTTCCATGCAGAAGGCCACGGGCGCGACGCTCTATCGCCGTTTCGGCATCGATCCCGCCAATCCGGAAAGCCTGATCATCGTCGATGGCGATGCCGTGCTGAAGGACAGCGACGCGGTGCTGGCGATCTATGCCGGCCTCGGCTGGCCGTGGAAGGCCGTTGCCGTGCTGCGGTTCATTCCACGCTTTCTGCGCGATCCCGCCTATCGCTGGCTGGCGCGCAATCGCTACCGCCTCTTCGGCCGGCGTGAAACCTGCTGGGTGCCGTCACCCGGCGATGCAGATCGCGTGCTTTGAGAAGCGTCATCGTTCTCGGCGGTTACGGCGGGTTCGGCGCCCGTCTTTGCCGACGGTTGGCGGCGGATGGCTGGGCCGTGCTGGTGGCCGGGCGCAATCGGGAATCCGCAGAGCGCCTTGCGGCGGAATTGCCCCAGGCGCGTGCGCTGGTGGCCGACCGGAATGGCGACCTGCGCCCCTTGCTGGAATCGCATCGTCCCCTTCTCCTGATCGATGCGGCCGGGCCGTTTCAGGGCAGCAGCTACCGCGTGGTTGACGCCTGCATTGCCTGCGGCGTGCATTATGTCGATCTTGCCGATGCGCGCGATTTCGTCAGCGGTATCGCTAGGCTGGATGCGGCGGCGCGGACGGCCAATGTCGTGGTCGTCTCCGGCGGATCGAGCGTGCCGGCCCTTTCCGGTGCCGTCATCGCCGCGCTGAGCAAGGGTATGGCGGAAGTGCGCTCCGTCGAGATGGCAATCAGTGCCTCGAACCGCGCGACGGCGGGGGCCTCGGTGGCGGCGGCGATCCTGAGCTATGTCGGAAAGCCGCTCCGCCTGTGGTGTGCCGGGCGCTGGCGCGAAGAGACCGGCTGGCATCGGTTGCGGCGGGAACGTTTCGATGTGCCGGGCCGCAAGCCGATCCGCCGGCTGGTGGCGCTTGCCGATGTGCCGGATCATACGATCGTGCCGGAAACCGTTTCCGGCCGTCCGGCGACGATTTTTCGCGCGGGGCCGGAATTTTCCTTCCAGCTTCTCACGCTCTGGCTGCTCAGCTGGCCGGTGAAATGGCGCTGGTTCGCATCGCTGTCACTCTTCGCGAAATGGCTCCTGCCGCTGCAAGGCCTCAGCGCGCGTTTCGGCTCGGATCGATCCGCCATGGCGATCGAGGTGAAGGGATGGGGCGAGAACGGTGCGCGCGTTCGGCGCTGGACGCTGATTGCCGAAGAGGGAGATGGTCCGGAAATCCCGACCATCGCCGCCCATGTGCTGGCCAATGCCATTGCTGCGGGGGCGCTTACGTCGGGTGCGCGACATGCGGCGGGGGCGATTGCGCTTGAGGATTTCGAGCCGCACTTTTCGCGACTGGCGATCACTCATGCGGTGGAGGACAGGCCCTATGTGCCGCTCTATCGCCGCGTGATCGGCCCGGACTACGATCGTCTGCCGGAGCCGGTCCGCGGGATGCATGACGTCATCGGGGATGGCGGCGCTGCCGGGCGCGGGCGGGTCCGGCGTGGCCGCTCGCTGCTGGCCCGGCTGGTCTGCGCCGTCATGCGCTTTCCGCCGGAGGGCGAGCATGATCTGCATGTCGCCTTCGAGGAGCGCGACGGGGTCGAGCGCTGGACGCGGGATTTTGCCGGCAAGACCTTTTCCAGCGAACTCAGCCAGTCCGGCACCCGGCTTGTCGAACGCTTCGGGCCGATGCGGTTTTCCTTCGATCTGCCTTCCGATGCGCATGGCCTGACGATGGTGATGCGCGGCTGGTCCGTCCTAGGCATTCCCATGCCGCTCCGGCTTGCACCGAGAAGCGAGGCGCGGGAATGGGCGGAAGGCGAGGATTTCTGCTTCGACGTGCCGATCGCTCTGCCCGGTATCGGCACCGTCGTGCACTATTCCGGCCACCTGCGCCGGCTTTGATCCCCAAACGAAAATGGCGGCCGAAGCCGCCATGTCCGTGGTCCTGATAGGCCGGATCAAATGTTGTTCTGCAGCACGTCGCACAGCTTGCCGAACAGCTCGTCGATCTCCGGCTTCTCGATGATCAGCGGCGGTGACAGCGCGATGATATCGCCCGTCGTGCGGATGAGCAGGCCCTTTTCATAGGCCTTGAGGAAGGCATTGAAGGCGCGCTTGGTCGGTTCGCCGGCAATCGGCGACAGTTCGATGGCGCCGATCAGGCCGACATTTCTGACGTCGATGACATTGGGGCAATCGCGCAGCGAATGCAGGCCGTCTTCCCAGTAGGAAGCGAGTTCGGCGGCGCGCGTCAGCAGGCCTTCTTCCTTGTAGGTGTCGAGTGTGCCGAGTGCCGCGGCGCAGGCGATCGGGTTGCCGGAATAGGTGTAGCCGTGGAAGAACTCGATCATGTGTTCCGGGCCGTTCATGAACGTGTCGTGGATTTCCGACGTCACGAAGACGGCGCCCATCGGGATCACGCCGTTGGTCAGGCCCTTGGCGGTGGTGATGATGTCGGGCTTCACATCGAAATACTGCGCGGCGAAGGGTGCGCCGAGGCGGCCGAAGCCGGTGATGACTTCGTCGAAGATCAGCAGGATGCCGTGCTGCGTGCAGATTTCGCGCAGCTTCTGGAGATAGCCCTTCGGCGGGATGAGCACGCCGGTGGAGCCGGCGACCGGCTCGACGATGACGGCGGCGATGGTGGAGGCGTCATGCAGTGTGATGATACGCTGCAATTCGCTGGCGATGTCGCCGCCATGCTCCGGCTCGCCGCGCGAAAAGGCGTTCTTGTCCGGGAAGTGGGTGTGCGGCATGTGGTCGACGCCGGTCAGAAGCGTGCCGAACATCTTGCGGTTGGAGACGATGCCGCCGACGGAAATGCCGCCGAAATTGACGCCGTGATAGCCGCGCTCGCGACCGATCAGACGGAAGCGCGAGCCGTCGCCCTTGGCGCGATGATAGGCGAGCGCCACCTTCAGCGCGGTCTCGACCGATTCCGAGCCGGAATTGGTGTAGAGCACGTGGTTCATGCCTTCAGGGGCGATATCGACGAGGCGGTTGGCCAGCTCGAAGGCCTTGGGATGGCCGAGCTGGAAGGCGGGCGCATAATCCAGTTCGCCGGCCTGCTCGCGGATCGCCTCGGTGATCTTCGGGCGACAGTGGCCGGCGTTGACGCACCAGAGGCCGGCCGTGCCGTCCAGCACCTGGCGGCCGTCATGGGTGGTGTAATACATGTCCTTGGCGCCGACGAAGAGCCGCGGTTCCTTCTTGAACTGCCGGTTTGCCGTGAACGGCATCCAGAAGGCGCGCAGATCGTTGGGTGTGTTGAGGCGGTTGGACATGCGGTCTCTCCATGATGCTTGGAATGTGGGGCCAGCCCGGATGGTGATTTTTACCTGATGGTCAAATTATCAAGACGCCCGGGGGCGTCAAGCGATGTTCGCCGGCCGGTCGGAGCGCTTTTGGGGGCTTAATCGGCCTTTTCGAAGATCAGTTTCACCACGAACTTGCCGTTCGCCTTTGCCTTGGTCTTGGTCGTCACTTTGACGGGCACGCCGAAATGCGCCTCTGCCTTGGCGATCGCGTCCCGCGCCTCGGCGACGGCGGCCAGATAGGCGCTGTTGTCGCGTTTCGGTTCGTTGACGATGTCGCTGATGAGCGCGTCCATCTCGCTGCGGGGTTTGCGCAAGGTCTTGCTCCAACGTTCCAAAACAAAACGCCCCGGACAATTATCCGGGGCGATGCGAAGCGACGGGTCGCGGCAATTCAGGCGATGCGGAGCTTCTTTTCCGATGCGCCGTTGCCGGGGGCCTTGTAGATGCGGTCGAGCGCGTCGAGCACGGTAAGGACCGCATCTGACTTGCTGGAATAGTAGATGGTCTGGGCGTCACGACGGGTGGTCACGAGGTTCTGCGCGCGCAGCTTCGACAGGTGCTGCGAGAGCGCCGACTGGCTGAGACCGACCTGACCCGCAAGCGCGCCGACGGCAATCTCGCCCTCGACCAGAACCTTCAGGATCAGGAGGCGTTTCGGGTTCGCCATGGCGGAAAGAAAGTCGGATGCAACTTCGGCCTGCGCATGTTCTGCGTCTGAAATCTTGTCCATCTGAAACTCCTTTGGGCGTTTCCGCTTTCAAATCATGTGATTTTCAATCAATCCGCTTGTTAGCATATAAGCAAAATACCTCTCATCAATTGCAAAAAATGGGGGTAGGGTGCACGCATAGCGGTAGCGCTTTCTCTCAATGGTAGGCATTCGAAGCGAATAGACCCCGCAATCGCAGGCGTTTCAGCCGTCTGCTCTTGCTTCGCGGAGCAAACGCGCGAGTTCTGCACGCAGTTCCGAGGCCTGATCAAGTTCGCGTGAAAACTCCAATCGCTTCAATTTGTCGCCGCTCGCAAGGTCTATGCCGGCCGCGTCGAGGCCCACGATGATCCAGTCACCCTCCCTGGCGCCGCAATAGTGGCGGGCATAGATGCCGGCGGCTTCCGCATGGTCGCTGTTCATGTGCTCTACGGCGCCGGTCTCCATCTCGGCCAGTGCGCCTCGGGCGGCGGAACGAATCAGCAGGTCCTCGGCCGTCAGCACGAATGCCTTGCCGAAACCGCCGTTGAGATGGGCGCGCAACGGCACGAGGCGGAAGAAGGCGAAATCGGGGAAATCGACATAGAGCTTTGCCTTCGGGTGTCGGCGCACGAAGCGTTCGCGCAGCGCCGCATGGGCATCGCTGTCGCGGGCAATTTCTGCGGCTTCGCAGATCACGGTGAGGCGCGGATGGGCGAGTGGATCGCCCTTGCCGGGTTCGCCTGCGAGCAGCGAGGCGCGCGGGTCGGCGCGCAGCGCCTGGGTGTGCACCGACAGCGCCGAGACGAGAATGACGGGCGTGCCGTCCGTGTCGGTGCCGGTCAGCGTGCGGCTGGCGAAGGGCGTGCCGGTTTCCGGTTCGAGGACAGCGAGCGCGCAGCTGCGGGCGGAGCGCAACAGGGTGCGGGCAAGGCGGCGGGCCTCGTCGTCCGTTTCGCGCAGCACGCTCGGCTTGTCCTTCTCCGTCATCTCGTTCTCCCGGTCTTGGCAATGAAAAAGGCAGCGCCCGTTTCCGAGCACTGCCTTATCTAATCCGATCCAAGCGGGCTGTCAGCCGCGGCGGCGGTGCCGCGTCAATCCGTTCACGATATCCTGCGCGTTGATCGTGCCGATGACCGTGCCGTTATCGACCACGCCGACATTGCCCGGCGTGCGCGACATGGCGTCGAGGATGTCGACGAGCGGGGTCTGGGCGGTCGCCGTCGCGGTCACACCGCCATTGCCGGAGGCGCCGTGCTGCATGACGTCTGCCGCGGTCAGCATGTTGATCGGGTTCATGTTCTGCACGAAATCCGCGACATACTGGTTCGCCGGGTTCTTCACGATCTCCTGCGGCGTGCCGCACTGGATGATGCGCCCGCCTTCCATGATGGCAATGCGGTTGCCGATGCGGAAGGCCTCGTCCAGATCGTGGCTGACGAAGATGATCGTCTTCTTCAGCCGGCGCTGGAACTCCAGCAGTTCGTCCTGCAGGCGTGTGCGGATCAGCGGGTCGAGCGCCGAGAACGGCTCGTCCATCAGGAGGATCGGCGCGCCTGTCGCAAAGGCGCGGGCGAGGCCGACGCGCTGCTGCATGCCGCCGGAGAGTTCGTTGACCTTGCGGTTGGCCCACTTGGTCAGGTTGACGAGTTCGAGCTGCTCAGCGACGCGCGCCTTGCGCTCGGCCTCCGGCACATTGGCAAGCTCGAGACCGAAGCCGACATTGTCGGCGACGGTGCGCCAGGGCAGGAGCGCGAACTGCTGGAACACCATGGATACGGTGTGCATGCGGAAGTCGCGCAGCGCCTTGGGCGTCGTCGCATAGGGATTGACGAAGCTGCTGCCGGCCTTGACCTGCACCTCGCCGCGCACCACGGGGGCAAGCCCGTTGACGGCGCGCAGCAGCGTCGACTTGCCGGAGCCCGACAGGCCCATCAGCACGAGGATCTCGCCCTCGGTGATCGACAGGGTGGCGTCGGCCACGCCGAGCACGAGGCCGGTTTCCGCGCCGATCTCGTCACGCGACTTGCCGGCATCGGCGAGCGCAAGGGCTCGTTGGGGACTGTCGCCGAAGATGATGGAGACGTTCTTGAAGACGACGGATTCGGTCATCATGCGTCTCCATCATCGGAAGAGCGGAAGAGGCGGTCGAGGATGATCGCCAGAATGACGATACAGAGGCCGGCCTCGAAGCCCATGGAGATGTTCACGGTGTTGAGCGCGCGTACCACGGGAACGCCAAGACCCTTGGCGCCGACGAGGGCGGCGATGACCACCATCGACAGCGAGAGCATGATGGTCTGTGTGAGACCGGCCATGATCTGCGGTGTGGCGAAGGGCAGCTCGACCTTGCGCAGCACCTGGCTCGGTGTCGCGCCGAACGCCTGGGCGGCTTCGACCAGCGAGGGCGGTGTCGAGATGATGCCGAGGCGGGTGAGGCGGATCGGCGCGGGGATGGCGAAGATCACGGTCGCGATCAGGCCCGGCACCATGCCGAGGCCGAAGAGGATGAGCGCCGGGATGAGATAGACGAAGGTCGGGATCGTCTGCATCAGGTCGAGCGCGGGCCGCAGGATCGAGTAGAACCAGGGGCGGCGGGCGGCGGCGATGCCGAGCGGAATGCCGACGACCATGCTGACGCCGGTGGCCGCGAGCACGAGTGCCAGCGTCTCCGTCGTTTCCTTCCAGTAGCCCTGGTTCACGATGAGCAGCAGGCCGAGAAAGGTGAATACGGCGACGCCGATGGAGCGGCGAAAATACCAGCTGACGCCCGTGACGAGCACGATGAGGGCGATGGCATAACCGAATTTGCCGCCGGCCGACGAGAAGGGGCCTTGCAGCAGGAAAAGCACGGCATCGATGCCGGCCTGCAGGAAGACTTTCAGGAAATCGAACAGGCCCTTGCCATTGGTCGTCAGCCAGCTGACGGCTTCCTTGGCGATCGGACCGATCGGAATTTTAGAGACGGTGAGCCAATCCACGGCAGCGAGCCCCAGTCTGGAGGTTGACGACGATATGCAACAAGCGTTTCGCAATTCCGGACATCACGCCGTCCGGCAGTTTTGCGGGAGGTGCACTATCCGGAGAGAAGAAGGGCGGGAAAGTTTCCTTCCCGCCCTATTCTTGCCTGTTAGAGACCAAGCGCGGTTTTGACCGCCGGCAGGCCTTCGCCGCTGCCGTCCTTGGTGGTCACGCCTGCGAGCCACGGCTCGATGGCGGCGGGGTTCGCCTTGATCCAGTCGGTTGCTGCTGCTTCCGGGTCCTGGCCGTCGTTCAGGATCTTGCCCATGACCTGGTTTTCCATTTCCAGCGAGAACTTGAGGTTCTGGAGGAACTTGCCGACATTCGGGCACTCGGTCACGTACCCCTTGCGCACGTTGGTATAGACCGTCGCGCCACCGAAGTTGGGTCCGAAGATGTCGTCGCCGCCGGTCAGGTAGGTCAGCTTGAAGTTGGCGTTCATCGGATGGGGTTCCCAACCGAGGAAGACGATCGGCGAGCCGTCGCCTTCGGCACGCGCGACTTCGGCCAGCATGCCCTGTTCGGAAGATTCGACCACTTCGAAGCCGGTCAGCTCGAACTTGTTGGCCGAGACCATGTCGATGATCAGGCGGTTGCCGTCATTGCCGGGCTCGATGCCGTAGATCTTGGAGCCGAGTGCGTCCTTCTGCTTGGCGATGTCGGCGAAATCCTTGATGCCGAGCTCGGCGCCCTTGGCATTGGTCGCGAGCGTGTACTTCGCGCCCTCAAGGTTTTCGCGCACGGTCTCGACCGAGCCGTCGTCGCGGAATGGCTTGATATCGGCTTCCTGGGTCGGCATCCAGTTGCCGAGGAAGACGTCGATGTCCTTGTTGCTGAGCGAGGTATAGGTAACCGGAACCGAGAGAACGGTGACTTCCGTCTCGTAGCCGAGGCCCTTCAGGATGACGCTTGCGGTGGCGGTCGTGGAGGTCACGTCCGTCCAGCCGACATCCGAGAACCGGACCTTGCCGCAGCTTTCGCCTTCTGCCGCCGAGGCGCCGGCAACGCCGAGCGCGATGACGGAAACGGCGGCGGCAAGCAGTGTCTTCAATGGTGATGCAGTCTTCATTTTGTAGCTCCCCTTATAACTGGTGTTTTAGCCAATCATCAAAACGATATGCTTTCAAGCACCTTGGCGTAGCCGGAACACCCTGAATCGTCCAATTAATTTCACGCCTGTTCGCAATTTCGCACATGGATGTCGCAACGGATGGGCCGCGCTGATTTCTGTGGTTTTCGGCCCTTTTCGGCTGGAAAATCGCGCCTCGCCGGGTCATGACGCGAGGACGGAGAAAATCATGGCCAAACTCTATTTCAGTTACGCGACGATGAACGCGGGCAAGTCGACGCTGCTCCTGCAGGCGTCCTACAACTATCAGGAACGCGGCATGCGCACGGCGATCTTCATCGCCTCCTTCGACGACCGCGCCGGCGCCGGCCGGATCTCCTCGCGCATCGGGCTCTCCTCCGATGCCATCGCCTTCGACCACACGGACGATCTCTACCGCCATATCGAAGCGCTGAAGGGTGATGGCGGGAAAGACATCGCCTGTGTCTTCGTCGACGAGGCGCAGTTTCTCTCCGAAGAGCAGGTCTGGCAACTCGCCCGCGTCGCCGACCGGCTCTCCATTCCCGTCATGGCCTATGGCCTGCGCACGGATTTCCAGGGCAAGCTGTTTCCCGGCTCGAAGGCGCTGCTCGCCATCGCCGACGAAATGCGTGAAGTGCGCACCATCTGCCATTGCGGCCGCAAGGCGACCATGGTCGTGCGCCTCGGCGCCGACGGCAAGGTGGCGAAGTCCGGCGCGCAGGTGGAAATCGGCGGCAATGACAAGTACGTTTCCTATTGCCGCCGCCACTGGGACGACATCATGAACGCCGAGTGAGGCGAGGCGGCGAAGGGGACGAATGATGAAACCGCTTTCGACACTTGCCATCTTCCTCTGTTTTGCCGCCCCGGCTTTTGCGGAGGGTGACGCGGTGGCCGGCAAGGCGGTGTTCAAGAAATGCGCGCCCTGCCATTCGACGGAACAGGTCAACCGCGTCGGGCCGACACTGTCGGGCATCATTGGGCGGCCTGTCGCGACGATCGAGGACTATAACTATTCCCCGGCCATGCGGGCCTTCGGCGAAGATGGCAAGGTGTGGAGCGAGGCGCAGATCGCCGAATATCTGATGTCGCCCAAGGCCATGGTGCCGGGCACGCGCATGACCTTTGCGGGCCTCAAGAAGATCGAGGATATCGCCAACCTCATCGCCTATCTCAAGGCGCCGGCCGGCTACTGACAGTCGGCAGAAAATTTGGCGCCGCCATCTTGCGGTGCGCCCGTCGTGTCACACATGTTCTCGCGGGGCAGGTTCCTATCTGTCTGAATTCGTATAGTGTTGCCGCGATGGAATAAATCGGGCGACGAAGACGTCTGCCGTGGAGAACGTAAGGGGACAAGGCATGGCCACACTTCAGAACTTCGACGCGGAAATCGAAAAGACCCGCAGCGTCGTCAACCAGATGCGCAGCAAGATGGAACAGTCGAGCACCGTTCTCGACCAGTTCGCCAAGGCGGACACCAAGCTTGGCGACGTCAATTTCGATATCGAGAACGCCCGTATCTCCGACGTCATCAACCAGCAGAAGGTGATGGAAGGCAATATCGCCGATCTCATCATCGGTCTTGAGGATGCGACGAACATCTTCGGCACCGAATTCGAAAGTATGAAGAGCTATACGGGCTATGAAAAGTTCATCGGCATCTTCTCCAAGCAAAAGATGCAGCGCATGCGCACCGATCGCGTGCGCAATATGTCGCTGGCCGGCAATCTTCAGGAGCTACTCTCCAAGTCCGATACGATCGTCGGCATCCTGAAGGAGCAGAAGTCGATCCTCGACCAGCGCTACAAGACCTCGGAAGCCAGCCTCGTGCAGGTGATCGAGCGCCGCAAGGGCACGATGACGAATCTGGAAGCGACCCAGAAGCGCATCGAGGAACTGAACCCGCTGCTGATGGATCTCGAAAACCGCATCGCCGCCTCGACGGACCAGAAGAGCCGCACGGAGCTCGAAGGTGAGCGCTCGGCGCTGGCGACCGAATACAACATGATGCAGGCGAAGGAGCAGGAGCTTCTGGCCGAAAGCCAGACGCTGGAACGCTATACCTCGATGTTCCAGACCTTCGTGGATTCGCTCAACAACCAGATCGCCGCGCAGAACACGCTGATCAACAAGCTGACCATCGATACCGAGCAGCGCATCGTGCTCTACAAGGCGCTGGAAGATTCGTTGAAAACGGCCGCCCAGCAGGACGTGGCGCACAAGATCAATACGCTCGGCAGCCAGGTCGATACGGCGGCGGAAGAGACCATGGCCGGCATCGGCTCGGCCTCGCAGCGCCATATCGGCGATCTCCTCGAAATGCACGAGAAGAACATGCTGGCGACACAGGACATCCAGCGCCGCAAGAAACTCGCCGACGACGCCTTTGCGCGGCGCTTCCAAGCCGTGATGGACAAGCACAACACCGCGAACTACGTGAAGCAGTGATGGTCCATGAGAAGGCCCTCTCTGCCTGCCGGCATCTCCCCCACAAGGGGGGAGAAAGGTTAGAAGCGGACTCTTCCCGAGAGATTTCCCGCCGAGATGGCCGCGCGCTCAAGCCCCTCCCCCTTGTGGGGAGGGGTTGGGGAGGGGTATTTCCGGCACGCCATGACAGTGGGGGGGACTCCCGATGAACGCCCCGGCCGACAGCGCCGTCGCGCAATATTTCTCGACCATCCGCGCCGCGCTGGGTGGTCTTGAAATCTTTCTCGGTGACCGCAATTCCCCGCTCTACCGCAATTCCGTGGTGGGCGAGGTCGTCATGCCCTATCTCGCCCGGCTGAAAGCTTCCTTCGCCTGCTGGGAGAACCGGATCGGCTTCGTCCAGCAGTTCCGCGTCTCGCGCGCCGAAAGCGGCTTTCCGATCTTCCAGAACGTGCTGGAGCTGGAAAACGACCGGCAGAGTGCGGAAAAGCGCCTTGCCGCCATGCCCAATGCCGACCAGTTGCGCGGCGAGATGGCGGATTTCATTCTGCGCCAGAAGGCCTTTCCGGGCGATCTCCAGGCCCGCATGGCCGAGCGGCTTTATCTCGAGCAGATCGGCAAGGGCGATATCTTCTCGCCCTTCGTGCTGCCGGAGACGATCCGCGTCGCGGTCAATCCGAAGACCATGCGGCCCTATTACATCGTCTGCTGGGGCGCCTTCGATGGCACCGCGACCTTGCCGATGATCTACATGGCGACCATCGAGGATTCGAGCGACAATGTCGTGAAGATGCTGGTGGGGCAGGATGGCAAGCTCAATCCGGAGGTGGACATTCCGCTGCCGGTCGGTGGCCTGCTCAATCCGGAACTGGCCAGCCGCTTCGACGATTTCACGCTGAAGAACAGCACCTATTCGCTGACGCCGGTGACGATCGCCACCAATCTCGACAAGGATTTTCCGACACTGCATCCCAAGCAGTTGCGGCGCATCGTGCTCGGCCCGTTCTATTCGGCCGGCATTACCGAGAACAACGAACGCGTCAACGACATCCTCTCCAAGGTGCGCAAGCCGGAAAACGCCTGGCTGCTCACCTGGACGGTGCAGGAGGTCTTCTCCAAGGCCGAGCGCCCGGCGCAGAAGGGCTTTTGGAGCTCGACGCCCGCGCAGGAAGAATTCCACATCGAGACGGATGATCTCGAAGCCACCCGCATGGGCGTCAGCGCCTATGAGAAACATGCGCTCGTGCCGCATGACGCCTATCAGGCGCTCTACGCCGCCGGCGAGACGCAGGGCATTTTCGGCGCCTACAAGGTGCATGTCATCTCGGGAAACCAGGTCATCAGCGAGGGCTAGAATTTGCAGAGGTTCGAGATTTTTAAATCTTGGCTGCTTACGGCTTTTGCGTTTCCAGCAGCGCTTCAGATTCTTGAATCTGTAAATCCAAAGATGAGTTTCGGGCCTCTTCTGGAAAGAATTATTCTAAATTTTCATGTCGTATCAATCGCATTTTGGGCGATGATTTCCAATTTTTCTCATATTAATCTGTCTGGAATTGAGGGGATTCTCACGTTTTATCTGATACTGATTGCTGTTTGTGTGCGGTCTATCTTTTCAAGGGTGGATGGTGTGGGGTCTTTTTATGAATTTTTGATAGAATCGTTTAGTCTATCTATGATTTTTGTTGCATTTACTGCTTCGAGATTTGATAGTTATATTTCAATTTTTGTAAATTTTTTCATTTTTTTTGGTGTTTTTTTGTGGGCGTCTCTTGATGGCCGTTTTGAGAGTGGCAACGCAAAGAGTGCATTGCTCATGATAGTTGGATGCCTTTTTTTATTATATTTTGTTGGGAATTTTTTGCCTGGCATTTATAAAGTAAGTGGGAATTCATATTTTCTTCCATTGATGGGCGTATTGGGGGCCGTAGTAGGGATTGTTAATAAGTCTATAGGTGTCTCTAAATTATTTTTTACTCGGATAGTTGTTTTCGCATTTGGGATATTTGCGATTGACGGTATGGTTTCGGTGGTAGTTCCGGCGATAGATAATTTTTTGTTGAGGGCGGGGGCATGAATTCTTCAGCGCTAACGACGATCCACGAAGACGACATCGCCAAGCATCAGGCGGCGGCGCAGAGCCTCGTCACCAAAACAGTCATTCTCGAAAGCGAGGATGGCAAGAGCGGAACGACGCTGGCGGGCACCGGCCGTCGCTTCGTCTCGACGGTTTCGACCGCCGGCACGAGGCGTACGCGCGAGGTGGAGCTGGCAAAGACCATCCAGTCCGTGCATACGGCCGATCCGCTTCTGACGCCGCAGCAGCATGCCGTGCTGTTTCGCTCGCGTCGCGGGCTGCAGGTGGCGCTGGCAGTCTCCGATGTTTTTTCCCGCCAGACCAATCTGGAAGGCCTGCAGGCGCGTAATCTCGCTTCGCCGCTCGCCGGCGACGAGGCCAACCAGTTCAAGGCGTTGCTTTCGGCCTCCGCCTATATCGCCGCCTTCACCTTCGCCGCCTATCTCGGCGCGAAGCTGCCGGGCGAGGGCGAGCCGGTGGAGGATGGGGGCGAGCCCGACTACCTCTTCGACACGCCGCAGGACGCGCTGAAGAGCATGGTCTCCGGCTTGGACCGTACACTGGCCGGCGCGCCCGACGATGCGGCGCTGGTGAGCCGCGCCCGCGCCTTCTCCCGCGTCGCCATCGAGGGGCTGATTTCCCGCCGTACGCGGTTCACCGGCCTTGCCGGTTTCGAGAACGCCCATATCCGCATTGAGCAGGACGATTTCACGCTCTCCGGCTTCGACGTCGCACCGGGCCAGAAGCGCAAGCCGCTGGTCATGACCTTCAAGAAGCCGGAAGAGATCATCGGCAACCACATCGCCAAATACCAGGCGATGAAGCTTGCCAAGATGCTGGTCGCCTATGATTTCGAGCGGCAGCTCAACCCCTTCGTCGAGCTTGGCGGCTTCCTCTTCACCTTCATCGGCGACGGCATGCCTGGCACCGGCAAGACGATCCTCATCCAGATGCTGGCTGGTCTCGTCAACGACTACTGCCAGATCGCCGGCTATGCCTTCCACTACGAGAATTTCGGCGTGGATCAGATTTCCTCTTACCAGGGAAAATCCGGCCAGAACTGCAAGGAATTCGTCAACAACGTCATCAATCCCAAGGCGATCGGCTTCGGCACGATCGACGACGTGGATCAGGTCGCCGCCAAGCGCTCCGACGACCGCGCCTCGGCCGGACAGCATGAAGTGACGGCGGTGCTGATGGAAAGCTTTGCCGGTGCCTCGACGGTGGTGCGCGGCAACTGCACCTTCGGCATGTTCTCCAACTATCCGGAAAATGTCGATGACGCGCTACGCCAGCGCGCCGGCGCCCGCTGGCTGGTGGACGGGCCGCAGACTGAGGACGATTACATTGACATCTTCGCCATGCTGGTCGGCAAGAACCATGCGATCCCGCTCGGCGATCACAAGCTGTTTGCGGGCCAGGAGATCAAGCGCGCCGTATCGACCTCCTACGAGCAGCACGCCAAGCCGCAGGAGGATGGCCTGCTTGCCGTCTGGGAGCGCCAGGAGAAGGAGCACGGCGCGATCCAGTCGCTCGCCGATGTCGGCGCCTATCTGCACCGCATCAAGCTCGCCGAGCCGCGCTTCACCGGTCGCGCCATCAAGAACATTACCGATGCGATCAAAATGCGCGCCATGGACGTCGAGCTGCCGGACGACTGGTTCGCCAATGCCGGCGCCTTCATGCACAAGGGCTACGACGAGAAGAAGGCGATGATCGAGGAGCTGCGGGGGCCGATCTCGATGGAGATGGTGTTGCAGGAGATCAATCGCTACGCGGACTCGGAATTCCGCTACACCGACAAATCCGACGACGCCGCCGTCTCCGACATCATCCGCCGCGAACGCCAGCGCGAGAAGGCGGTGCGGGAGATGGAGACAATGAAGGCCGAGGGGCGGTGGTAGGATTGAAGAAAATTCGCTCTCCGCTATAATCGCAACATGAAACATGTCGCCTACAGCAAAGCTGCTTCCCGCGTGCTGTTGAGGATGCCACGAAACGACGCGGCGCGTGTTCGTAGCAAGGTCGATCAATACGCGGCTGACCCAGCCGCGCTCGCAAACCAAGTCAAAAAATTGCAGGGACGACCAGGTTACAGGTTAAGAGTTGGAGATTGGCGCGTGATCTTCGATGAAGATGACAGGGTCGTATTCATCGAGGAAATCGGTAGCCGCGGCAGCATTTATGATTAAGGACCTGAAATGGGACATTTGACGCAGTTCAAGTCGCCGAGCGGTGACGAAATGGTCGTTCTGTCGCGGGCCGAATATGACGCCCTCGTCGAGGCGGCGGAGATGCTTGCCGATGTGGCCGCTTACGACCGTGCCAAAGCCAGGATTGCGGCGGGTGAGGACGAAATGATTCCTGCCGAGTTCGTCTATCGTATGATGGACGGCGAAAGCCCGTTGCGCGTGTGGCGTGATTTTCGCAACCTTTCCGCCAAGGACTTGGCAGCTCAGGTTGGCATCAGCACGGCCTATTTGTCGGAGATTGAGACCGGAAAGAAGGAGGGCAGCCTTTCCGTGCTTAAAGGCATTGCGAAAGCGCTCAACGTTGACCTCGACGACCTCCTCTGGGGTGAGGACAACAAGCTGCCGGTAAACGAATGAATTGCCGCGCATGAAACGTCTCCTCGAAGCCGAACTGATCTATGGCCGGCTGTTGCCGGTGGACGAGCCGCATCTGGTCGAGCGCTACAACAAGGCGCTCGACGGGTTTGGTATCAGGCGCACGGCGCTTACCAGCTTCCGCATCGACATGACCGGCTTTTCGCCCGAGATCGCCGACGAGCTGGGCGACCGGGATTATCTCGATCCGAACCGCGTCAACCGCCGCTTCGTCATCATGACGCCGGAGCAGGTGAACCTGCCGGTGGTGCATACGAGCTTTTCCAACACCGCCGCGCTGATGCACGAGTTCTTCTCGGCCAATGCGCGGGCGATCAACGCGATCACCATCCGTGACGCGCTCTATGGCGAGATCGAGGACTCCGTCTCCATCGTCAACGACATCGACGATCTGCTCTCGATCAATGAGGTGCGCTTCAAGGTGCTGTCGGCCGAGGACATGCTCGGCAAGGCGGCGGAGCTGCGCGGTCTGGTCGACCGGCTGAAGACGGTGCCGAATGCCTGGTCCGATGATGCCATGCTGAACCGCATGGTGGATCTCGCCAAGCAGACGGGCGACATCAGGCAGAATGCGCTGGTGCCGGATCAGCTGGTCTTCCGCCACGAGGCCTTCTGGGCAAACCATTTCGGCGGCGTCTATGTCTTTCTCGATGACAAGACGACGACCGTCATCTGCGATCCGAGCGTGCCGGGCTTCCGCCGCTCGCGGCCCTGGCAGGTCAGTTACATCGCGCTCGACGATCCCAAGCGCATCTTCGATTTCCTCGCCTCGACCAAGCGGCTGGAACTGCCGCGCGCCTCCTGGGTCGAGCCGTCGGGCCTCTTCCAGCACCGTGCCGAGATGACGGTGGTCAATCTCGTCAACCAGAGCGACCCGACCACGGATATCGAGAAGGCCGACCGGATCTGGCTGCAGACCTGGATGCATCGCAATACCAATCTCGTCGCGCGCGATGGCACCTATCCCTTCCTGCAGGAGGCGATCCGTACGGTGGCGTCGACAGGCGAGATCAAGGTGGGGGAGGTCGCTCCCGACCGGCGCTTCCAGCTGGTGCGCGCAGCGCCCGATCATCCGGATCAATGGCTGGTCAACCGTCTGATTTCACAGATGGTTCCCTATGACTTCGTCTCCCGCTTCGTCTTCGACAAGCAGGGTTTCTATGCGGCTTACGAGCACTACAGCGAAAAGTTCCGCGAATATGTTGTGGCGACGTTGACGCGAACCTATCTGCAAGACAAGGCTGCTTTCCGCAGGAAACTGTTCGGCATCAGAGAGGACGACGCCAATGCTTGACCCGATCGTCGCGTTTTTCCAACGCATCTTCGCGGCCATCGGCCGGGGCATCGGCCTCGTGATCGCCTGGATCCTTTGGCCGTTCATCACGGCGACGAACTGGTACAAGGCCCGCAGCTGGATCATCAAAGGGCCGATCGGCATCGGCCTTCTGCTGCTCTTCGGCTTCTATGCCTATTTCATCTGGCAGACGCAGGTCTGGAGCGGCTTCAATCCAGATTACGTGAACAGCTACAATCTTGCCCAGCGCAAGCAGGATGCGGGCGTTACCACGTCCGGCGCCGCCGCAACCACGCCGGCGGCAGGCGAAGTGGCGGAGCCGGAGCCCAAAACCTGCGTGCGCTCGGCGATCGTTGACGTGACGGCTGATCTCATCGATTACAACGTCAATCAGAACGCCTGGATCTCCTCCATGCTGCTCTACAAGCTCGGCCTCTTCGGGCTGGACTGGGAAGACACGCCCTGGATGGACAACAAGGCCGCCTTCCAGCGCGGCGTGAACCAGACGATCCGCCGCACTGCCGTGGAGCTCGTCGATGCGCTCGGCCGCGTGCGCGGCACCTCCGGCATCAATGCCGACCTGCAGCGCGCCCGCGGCAACATGCAGTTCGATGAGGAAACTTGGTATTTCGGCTCGGATTCGCTGCTGCCGAAGACGCCGACGCCGAACTACTATCGCACCGCGATGGCGGACCTGCGCAAGTTCAACACCGCGCTCGAATCCTGCGAGGCGATCTTCGACGGCCGCTCGGACAACCTGATCGAATTCCTCGACCGTATCTCCAATGATATCGGCTCCACCTCGGCCATCATCCGTGAGCGTTCGGAGTTCCACAATGGCGGCTGGTTCGATACGCGGGCGGATGATCGCTTCTGGTTCGCCTATGGCCAGCTCTATGGCTATTACGGCATCCTGTCCGCTGCCGGCGCGGATTTCGACGCTGTCATCAAGGCGCGTGGCATCGAGCCGCTGTGGACGGAAAGCATCAAGCAGCTGCGTTCGGCGCTGAAAATCCAGCCGGCGATCATCTCGAATGGTCGCGAAGATGGCTGGATCATGCCGACGCATCTGGCCACGATGGGCTTCTATATCCTGCGTGTGCGCTCCAATCTCGTGGAAATGCGCGACGTGTTGGCGCGCTGATCCCGCAGTAATTTCAAGGCGGCGCGTGTCTTCGGATGCGCGCCGTTTTCGTTTCGGGCGCAAATTAATCGGCAAATGTCGCGTCTGGCGTATCCGGCGGCAAATTACGGCGTGGCGTCGCAGGTTGCTTCACGCTGAAATGGCGCTGCAAGACAAGAAAGCGCCGCCTTCGGGAGAGGAGCCCGACTGCGGTAAAAACGCGCTGAAGAGGGAGCGACACCGCATGGCCGATGTGAAGTCCGATATCGAAATCGCCCGCGCCGCAAAGAAGAAGCCGATCCTGGAGATCGGCGCCAAGCTCGGCATTCCCGCCGAGCACCTGCTGCCCTACGGCCATGACAAGGCGAAGATCAGCGCCGAGTTTATCGCCGACCAGAAGGGCAAGAAGAACGGCAAGCTGATCCTCGTCACCGCGATCAATCCGACACCCGCGGGTGAGGGCAAGACGACCACGACGGTGGGGCTCGGCGATGGCCTCAACCGCATCGGCAAGAAGGCGATCACCTGCATCCGCGAGGCGTCGCTCGGCCCGTGCTTCGGCGTGAAGGGCGGGGCGGCCGGCGGCGGCTATGCGCAGGTCGTGCCGATGGAGGACATGAACCTCCATTTCACCGGCGATTTCCACGCCATCACCTCGGCGCACAACCTGCTCTCCGCGCTGATCGACAACCACATTTACTGGGGCAACGAGCAGAACATCGATATCCGCCGCATCGCCTGGCGGCGCGTCATGGACATGAACGACCGGGCGCTGCGCGAGATCGTCTGTTCGCTCGGTGGCGTGGCGAACGGGTACCCGCGCGAGGCGGGCTTCGACATCACCGTCGCCTCCGAGGTGATGGCGATCCTCTGCCTTTCGACGGATCTGAAGGATCTCGAAAAGCGTCTCGGTAACATCATCATCGGCTATCGCCGCGACAAGTCGCCGGTCTTTGCCCGCGATATCAAAGCGGATGGCGCGATGACGGTGCTGCTGAAAGATGCCATGCAGCCGAACCTCGTGCAGACGCTGGAGAACAACCCGGCCTTCGTGCATGGCGGCCCCTTCGCCAACATTGCCCATGGCTGCAATTCGGTCATCGCCACCACGACGGCGCTCAAACTCGCTGATTACGTGGTGACGGAAGCCGGCTTCGGTGCGGATCTCGGTGCGGAAAAATTCTTCGACATCAAGTGCCGGAAGGCGGGGCTGAAGCCGGATGCGGCTGTCATCGTCGCCACCGTGCGCGCCATGAAGATGAACGGTGGCGTCAAGAAGGATGATCTCGGCAAGGAGAATGTCGAGGCCGTCAAGAAAGGCTGCGCCAATCTCGGCCGGCATGTGCAGAACGTCAAAAAGTTCGGCGTGCCCGTCGTCGTCGCCATTAACCATTTCACATCCGATACGGACCATGAAATCCAGGCGGTGAAGGATTTTGTCGCGACCCTGGGGGCAGAAGCGATCCTCTGCAAGCATTGGGCCGAGGGTTCCGCCGGTATCGAGCCGCTGGCCCGCAAGATCGTCGAGCTCGCCGAATCCGGCCTGTCGCAGTTCTCGCCGCTCTATCCGGATGCCATGCCGCTGTTCCAGAAGATCGAGACGATCGCCAAGGACATCTACCACGCCGGCGAGGTCATCGCCGACAAGGCGGTGCGCGATCAACTGCGCGTCTGGGAGGAGCAGGGTTACGGCAACCTGCCGGTCTGCATGGCGAAGACGCAGTATTCCTTCTCGACCGACCCGAACCTGCGCGGCGCGCCGTCAGGGCATACAGTGCCGGTACGCGAAGTCCGGCTATCAGCCGGCGCCGGTTTCGTCGTCGTCATCACCGGGGAGATCATGACCATGCCCGGCCTGCCGAAAGTGCCATCGTCGGAGAAGATTTTTCTCAACGAGCAGGGCTATATCGAGGGGCTTTTCTGAGGTTGGCGTAGCTTGGAGCCTGGTCGGTCCGCAACTGCTGTCTGGTGCTGGTGAGGCGCTGCCTTGAGCGCCTGTTCCTGTACCCGCTGAGTTCATCTACTCCCTCTCCTCCGTCATGGTCGGGCTTGACCCGACCATCCACGTTCCGGGTGAGGCGGTGGATCCTCGGGTCAAGCCCGAGGATGACGTCAGTGGGGAGGAGGGCTTTTTGATCGATGGTCGCCACCTCCAGGATTGGCATAGTCGCGCTTACGCCCGGCCCAAAAAGTCCAGCTTGCCGACGGCGACGCCGTTGTGGCGGAGGATGGCGTAGGCCATGCTCAGGTGGAAGTAGAAGTTCGGCAGGACGAAGGTGAGGATGTAGTCCTTGCCGGAGGAGCTGAGCTCGCCGCCGCGCGTCTTCAGCGTGACGGTGCGCTCTTCTGCCCCCTCGAAGGCGGATTCCGGTACGGCGGCGAGGTAGTCCGTCGTCTTCTGGATACGGGCGCGCAGGTCGGCCAGTGTCACCTCGTCGTCGGCGAAGCTTGGCGCTTCCGTGCCGGTGAGGCGGCCGGCTGCGGCCTTGGCGGTGTCGCTGAGGCGCTGGATCTGGCCGGCAAGTGAGAGCATGTCGGGCGCAAGGCGCGCATTGACGAGGATTTCCGGCTTGATCTTCTTCTCCTCGGCGAAGGCTTCGGCCTTGTCGAGCAGCTTGGTGAGCACGGCAAAACCGCGCTGCAGGGTGGGGATGGTGAGTTCGTAGGCGGAAATCGACATGGAAGGGTCCTTTGGAGGATGACGCGGCGAATGCCGCGCTACAGATAGGAAGCGGCGTGCCGGCTTACCAGCAGTAGCGATAGCCGCCGCGCCGTTCTTTCACGTCGAGATGCAGATGGTTCTGATGGGCGGCGTCGCTGCCGGGATCGAGCACCGTCGTGAAGTAAAGGCAGGCGGCCTCGGTGATGGCACGCTGGAAGGCGCCCTCCAGCGTGGGCTCCTTGTCGGCGGGGCGGATGGTGATCGTCTTGCCGCTCTTCAGCGTAAAGCCGGCAATGTCGAGCGCATTGCCGAAGGCGTGTTCGGAGATCTTGCCTTCTTCGGCGCCATTGCGGTTCTTGCAGACATAGGCGGAGGCCTGCGAGAGCACGGTGATCGTCTCGCCGGGCATCGCCGCTTTCAGCGAGGGTTTGACCGATCCATCCAGCCAGCGCGCGACCTGCAAGGCCGTCTCGCAGCGCACCGTCGCTTCCGGCTCGACCTTCACGCCGCCGGGAAGCCCCTTGAGCAGAACCGGTTTGTCGATGCCGCAGGCCGCGCCGTCGTTGACGACGGGTGCCTCCTCAAAGGTCACGCCGAGGGTTTTCAGCTCCGCCCGGCAGGCCGCTTCCGCCTTTGCGTCCTCATGCGGGCGCTGCGCTGCCTTCTCAGCCTCTGCCTTGGCCTTCTTGTCTGCTTCCGCCTTGGCGTCTTCCTTTGCCTGGCGCTCAGCATCCTCTTTCACCGAGGCATCCGGCGCTGTTTCGGCATCCTTGTTCGCTTTGTCCTCGGCCTTCTGCTCGGGCCGGGACACGGGCAGGGGGCCGTCCTTCGGCAGGTCGGCAGCCCCGGCGAGAAGCGGAATGGCGAGGATGAGGAGGAGGGCGCGGCGGTGTGCGATGGGTCGGTCTCCCGGCTGACGAGGTCAGCGGGGAAACGCCGTAAGGCCAAATTGGTTGCCGCCAGATTGCTAAAGCGCGTCGCGATCTTTCAGATTCGCTCCTTACGCTTTAGCTCCTTGTTTTACGCATGTCGTTATCGCAAAACCGCTGCACACTTTTGCGCGACATGCTTTAGATGCCGGCGCCGTGCACGATTTCCATCGGCAGATCGCTGCGCGCCGAACAGTCTTCGACGATGGTGCGCACCTTCTCGATCAGGTGAATATTATCCCCCGCATCATTGTCGCCGATGAGGTCGAGGAAGAAGCCGGCCATGGTGCGGGCTTCCTCTACCGTCCGCGGCTCGTGCTGGTAGATGGCATCGAAGACATGCGCGATCTGATCGTCGAGCCGCTTGAATTCGGGGGTTTCGTATTCTTCCAGTACATCCGCGAGCCGGCGTTGCATCTCACGAAACTCATCTACCATGACGGCGACCATGGGTATTTGCCTTGATTCTAATGTTCCAAGCTGCGGGGATTAGCACATGCTCAAGGAATGGGCAAATCTCCGGATATCGCGAATTTCGCGAGCTTGACAATTTATTGCTTGCTGATCTCGCTGCGCGCAGCATTGGCAAAGGCCAAAGCGCTTCGGCCGCAATTTCCCGCAAGCCAGCCCATTCCCGCAATCGCCCTTGCGCAGCGTCGCACTTCACGCTAACACTTCGGCCCATGGAAAAGATGATCAACATTGCTGGTTGGTGGTGGGCTCGCTGAGGCGGCCTTGACCAGTCATGCGTGATTGAGACGACAAGCCGCCCGGAAGTTTCGAGGCGGCTTTTTTGTTTTCAGCCGCCTTGAAACCGGGCCTGAAACGGAGTTGGGGAATGGCGACGAGAATACTGGAAGACGGCGGCGAAGCCTATGAAACCAAGGGCGGCGTGACCGTCACCCGCCGCCGCCGCGCGGCGGATTATGCAAATGCGATTTCCGCCTATGTCGACAAGCTCGACGAGCGGCGCGGTGCCGTCTTCTCCTCGAACTACGAATATCCGAGCCGCTACACGCGCTGGGACACCGCCGTCGTCGATCCGCCGCTCGGCATCTCCTCCTTCGGCCGTTCCGTCTGGATCGAAGCCTATAATGGCCGCGGCGAAGTGCTGCTGGACTTCATCGCCGGGCGTCTGGTCACTGTGCCGGAGCTGAAGCTCGGCGCGCGCACCTCGACCCGTCTCGATCTCGACGTGAAGCTGCCCGACCGGGTCTTTACGGAGGAAGAACGCTCCAAGATGCCGACGGTCTTCACGGTGCTGCGCGCCGTGACGGATCTCTTCCATTCCGATCAGGATGCCAGCCTCGGCCTCTACGGCGCCTTCGGCTACGATCTCGCCTTCCAGTTCGACGCCATCGAGCTGAAGCTGAAGCGGCCGGACGACCAGCGCGACATGGTGCTCTTCCTGCCGGATGAAATCCTCGTCGTCGACCATTATGCCGCCAAGGCCTGGATCGACCGCTACGACTTTGCCAGGGACGGGCTTTCGACCGAAGGCAAGGGCGAGACCATCGCCTCCGAGCCGTTCCAGACCGTCGATGTCATTCCGCCGCATGGCGATCACCGCCCGGGCGAATATGCCGAGCTGGTCGTCAAGGCGAAGGAAAGTTTCCGGCGTGGCGACCTTTTCGAAGTCGTGCCCGGCCAGAAATTCTTCGAACGCTGCGAAAGCAAGCCGTCGGAAATCTCGCGCCGCCTCAAGGCGATCAATCCATCGCCCTATTCCTTCTTCATCAATCTCGGCAACCAGGAATATCTCGTCGGCGCTTCGCCGGAAATGTTCGTGCGCGTGTCGGGCCGCCGCATCGAGACCTGCCCGATATCAGGCACGATCAAGCGCGGCGACGATCCGATCGCCGACAGCGAGCAGATTCTGAAGCTCCTGAACTCGAAGAAGGACGAATCCGAACTCACCATGTGCTCGGACGTCGATCGCAACGACAAGAGCCGCGTCTGCGAGCCCGGCTCCGTCAAGGTCATCGGCCGCCGGCAGATCGAGATGTATTCGCGCCTCATCCACACGGTCGACCATATCGAGGGCCGTCTTCGCGACGATATGGATGCCTTCGACGGCTTCCTGTCGCATGCCTGGGCTGTCACCGTCACCGGCGCGCCGAAGCTCTGGGCCATGCGCTTCATCGAGGCGCATGAGAAGAGCCCGCGCGCATGGTATGGTGGAGCGATCGGCATGGTCGGCTTCAATGGCGACATGAACACCGGCCTGACGCTGCGCACCATCCGCATCAAGGACGGCATTGCCGAGGTGCGCGCCGGCGCGACCCTGCTTTACGATTCCAACCCGGATGAAGAAGAAGCCGAAACCGAACTGAAGGCCTCCGCCATGATCGCAGCCATTCGCGACGCCAAGTCCGGCAACTCCTCCAAGGTCCAGCGCGACGTCGCGTCGGTCGGTGCGGGCGTCAAGATCCTGCTGGTCGATCACGAGGACAGCTTCGTCCACACGCTCGCCAATTATTTCCGCCAGACCGGCGCGGACGTGACGACCGTGCGCACGCCCGTGCCGGAAGAAATCTTTGACCGGATCAAGCCCGATCTCGTCGTTCTCTCGCCCGGCCCCGGAAGCCCGAAGGATTTCGACTGCAAGGCGACGATCAAGAAGGCGCGCGCCCGCAACCTGCCGATCTTCGGCGTGTGCCTCGGCTTGCAGGCGCTGGCCGAAGCCTATGGCGGCGATCTTCGCCAGTTGGCCGTTCCCATGCACGGCAAGCCCTCGCGCATCCGCGTGCTGGAGCCCGGTATCGTCTTCTCCGGTCTCGGCAAGGAAGTGACAGTCGGCCGCTACCACTCGATCTTCGCCGATCCCTCGACGCTGCCGCGTGATTTCATCATCACGGCTGAGAGCGAGGACGGCACGATCATGGGCATCGAACATGCCAGCGAGCCGGTCGCGGCCGTGCAGTTCCATCCGGAATCCATCATGACGCTCGGCCAGGATGCCGGCATGCGCATGATCGAGAACGTGGTGGCGCACCTCTCCAAAAAAGCCAAGGTAAAAGCCGCCTGAGGCTTTGACAAAACGGCCGAACTGGCCGATACGGACCCCAAGAGAAAACCGCGTGCACGTCCCCGTGCGCGCGGTTTTGCGTTGATGGGCCAGGCTTTTTGCAACTCGTTTGCATACGCATGGAGAGCAGTATGGAAAATTCGGATAGCAGCACGGTCAAGCGGCTGGCGCTTTGGGGCATTCCCCTTTCCCTGGGTGTGATGGGGCTGAAACTCGTCGCCTGGTGGGTGACGGGCTCGGTCGCGCTTCTGTCCGACGGCATGGAATCGAGCGTCAACGTGGTGGCGGCCATCGTTGCCTTCGCCGCGATCAGCTATGCGGCGAAACCAGCCGATACGACCCATCCTTTCGGCCACCACAAGGCCGAATACCTTTCAGCGGTTCTGGAGGGCGTGCTGATCGTCGTGGCGGCGCTGCTCATCGTGAAGGAGGCGCTGCCGGCCGTCTTCGCCCCGTCGCCGATGGAAGCACCGGTGCTCGGCCTTGCGATCAACTTCCTGGCCGGCGCCATCAATGCGCTCTGGGCCTATGTGCTGATCCGCGCCGGCCGGCGCCATCGCTCGCCGGCGCTGTCGGCGGACGGGCAGCACATTCTCTCCGACGTCGTCACCTCGGCGGGCGTGCTCGTCGGCCTCGTGCTGGCCATCCTGACGGGCTATGCGGTGCTCGACCCCTTGCTGGCCGTGCTCGTTGCGCTCAACATTCTCTATCAGGGCTGGAAGGTCATCACGCATTCGGTCGATGGGCTGATGGATCACGCGGTGGATCTCGGCGAAGCGGAGGCCATTCAGGCCGCCATTGCGGCGCATGGCACGGGATCGCTTGGCGTGCATGACCTGAAAACCCGGCGGGCAGGATCGGCGACCTTCGTCGATTTCCACCTCGTCGTGCCGGCGGCGATGTCGGTCGGGCAGGCGCATGAAATCTGCGACCGGCTGGAGGAGGCGATCGTCGCCGTGCAGCCCGGCGCGCAGATCGCCATCCATGTTGAGCCGGAAACCGAAAAGGCGCATGGCATCAAGGTCAAGATCGAAAGGATCACACGATGAGCAAGACGGACGTTTCAGGCCTTTCCCAGCTCGGGCAGAAGGTCGATCTTCCCGCAAACCCGGATACGGCCGTACTGGAGCGCGTGCCGAGCAGCCATGCCGGGACGGATTTCGTCGTGCGCTTCACGGCGCCGGAATTCACCTCGCTGTGCCCGATGACCGGCCAGCCGGATTTCGCGCATATCGTCATCGACTACATTCCGAATGGCTGGCTGGTCGAATCGAAGTCGCTGAAGCTCTACCTGCACTCCTTCCGCAACCACGGCGCCTTCCACGAGGATTGCACCATCGATATCGCCAAGCGTCTCGTCGATCTGCTGGAGCCGAAATGGCTGCGCATCGGCGCCTACTGGTATCCGCGCGGCGGCATCCCGATCGATGTGTTCTGGCAGACCGGAGATGCACCGCAGGGCGTGTGGATTCCCGAACAGGGCGTGCAGCCCTATCGCGGACGCGGCTGAAAATTTTCAGCCGAAGGCGAGGAACAGGCCGGCGAGCGCCGTCATGCCGCCGATGATGCGCGACATGACCTCACCGCCGGAGCGGCGGGCAATGCCGAGACCGACGGCGATGCCCGCGACATGCAGCAGCGCCGTGGCGATCACGAAGCCCAGGCCGAAGGGGAATGCCCCAGCCAGGCCGAGTTCACCGCCATGGGCATGACCGTGGAAGAGCGCGAAGACCGCGACGATTGCGGCGCAAACCGCAATGTCGAGCCTCACGGCCATGGCGACCAGCAGGCCGAGCGCGACGACGGAGGCGAGGATGGCCGGCTCCACGAAGGGTAGGCCGATGCCGGCAATGGCAAGGCCGAAGCCGGCCGTCATCGCGGCGACGAAGGCGGTGGGCACCAGCCAGAGTGCTCTGCCGCCGATCTGTGCCGCCCAGAGACCGACGGCAACCATCACGAGGATATGATCGAGCCCGAACAGCGGGTGCGAGACGCCGGCCATGAAGGAGCCGTGCTCTGCCGGATTGAGATGGGCGAAAGCCGGTGCGGCCGTGGCGGCAAGGGCGGCAACTGCCAGCGCGAAGCGTCGGATCATGGTATCCCCTCATTGACCGGCCCTGGGAGCAGGCCGGAACGTTTATCCTGGAAGACCGCATCCTAGGAGCGGGCGGGGCGGCAAGTCCATATGCAATTCATGCATATAGCCCGGTTCACCCCCTTGCTTGGGCACCCGCATTTACCCTGTTTTCCAGTCTCGCGAGCGGGCTCTATCGCGCTGGATCGGTTTTGTTGCATTGTCTTGGCCAGTGAGTCGCATTATCTGACAGCGACCAAGACTATTCTGACGACAAATCCGGAGACTTTGGATGAGCGACGAGGACGACAAGAAGACGGAACTGCCCCTGGGCAAGGAAACGGAGGCGAACCTTTTCAAGTCGCGTTCGATCTTCATCTATGGGCCGATCAACCAGGAACTGGCGCAGAAGGTCTGCTCGCAGCTCGTGGCGCTTGCCGCCGCCAGCGACGAAGACATCCGCATCTACGTCAATTCGCCGGGCGGCCATGTCGAATCGGGCGATTCGATCCATGACATGATCAAGTTCATCAAGCCGAAGGTCTGGATGATCGGTACGGGCTGGGTCGCCTCCGCCGGTGCGCTGATCTACGTTGCCGCGCCCAAGGAGCAGCGCCTTTGCCTGCCCAACACCCGCTTCCTGCTGCATCAACCGTCGGGCGGCACCCGCGGCATGGCATCGGACATCGAGATCCAGGCCCGTGAAATCATCAAGATGAACGAGCGCCTGAACAAGATCTTCGCCGACGCCACCGGCCAGCCGATCGAGAAGATCGCCAAGGATACGGACCGCGACTACTGGCTCTCCGCAGAGGAAGCCAAGGGCTACGGCCTCGTTTCGCGCATCGTGACCTCGCAGGCCGATATCTGAGCGGCCGCGCTTTCGCTGAATTGAGAACCCTCCGCCATCGGCGGAGGGTTTTTTATTGCCTGCGGCTCGAGAACGGATCGCGCGGATCGTTGTTACCGATCGAGCGCTCGTAGAGGCACTGGATTTTGTAATCGCTGATCGCGCCGTAGAGGCGGGTGCAATAGGCATTGTCCTCGATCGTCTGGGGCGAGGGCGGTGTCATGCAGCCGGCAAGAAGGGCGAGGGGGATAAGGGAAAGATATTTCATGATCGTCTCCCAGACTGCGTGCTTCGATTGTCCGCGTCAATTGTGTCTTTTGATGAACGGCGCAGCGGCGGCCGAAGTTTCAGGCGGCGAGGTGCTTGCGCTTTCATCATCCCGCCGGTATAGACGGCCTATGTTGAAGACCAGCGCACAGATCATCGAACGTGTTTCCCGCGGCAGCACTGCTGTTCGTGAGCGTTCGCGCGGCTTCTCCTCGCTTCTTCTTCTCGGCCTTACGCGCGGTTGCCGGGTTCGTTGAGGAGCGCCCGGCGGCCGACAAAGCCCGCCCGGCAATAGCTCCTCGTTTCACCCCCAGTGTATGAATTCCGGTGCATTCGCGCTCGTTAGGCGCTATGACGCTTTCGCGAATGCCGGGATGACGAAGAGACGAAGCGATGATTTTGAAGACCCATTCTCCCAAGCAGGGCATGCCCGAGGCCGCCGCCAAGTATCAGGCCTATCCGACCATCAACATTCCCGACCGCACATGGCCGGGCAAGGTCATCGACAAGGCGCCGATCTGGTGTTCGGTTGACCTGCGCGATGGCAACCAGTCGCTGATCAATCCGATGGGCCACGACCGCAAGGCCCGCATGTTCCAGCTGTTGCTCGACATGGGCTTCAAGGAAATCGAGATCGGTTTCCCCTCCGCCTCGCAGACCGATTTCGATTTCGCCCGCTGGTGCGTCGAGCAGGGCAACGTGCCCGAGGACGTGTCGTTGCAGGTTCTGGTGCAGTGCCGCCCCGAACTGATCACCCGCACCTTCGAGGCGCTGGAAGGCGCGCATAATCCGATCATCCACTTCTACAATTCCACCAGCGAATTGCAGCGCCGCGTGGTGTTCGCCAAGGACGTCCACGGCATCAAGCAGATCGCCACCGATGCCGCCAAGATGATCACCGACATGGCCGCAAAGGCCGGTGGCGGCTACCGCTTCGAATATTCGCCGGAAAGCTTTACCGGCACGGAGCTGGAAGTGGCGCTGGAGATCTGCAACGCGGTCGTCGAGATAGTGAAGCCGACGGCCGACAACAAGCTGATCCTGAACCTGCCCTCCACCGTCGAGATGGCGACGCCGAACATCTATGCCGACCAGATCGAGTGGATGTGCCGCAACATCGACAACCGCGAGAATGTCATAATCTCGCTGCATCCGCACAACGACCGCGGCACCGGCATCGCCGCCACGGAACTGGCTTTGATGGCGGGTGCGGACCGTGTCGAAGGCACGCTGTTCGGCAATGGCGAACGCACCGGCAATGTCGATGTCGTCACGCTGGCGCTCAACATGTACACGCAGGGCGTCGATCCCAAGCTCGATTGCTCGGATATCGAACGCATCAAGTCGGTGTATGAATATTCCAACGAAATGGCCATTCCGGAGCGCCACCCCTATGTCGGCGAACTGGTCTATACGGCCTTCTCGGGCTCGCACCAGGACGCGATCAACAAGGGCATGAAGGCCATCAAAAAGGCCAACAAGCCCTTGTGGGAAGTGCCCTATCTGCCGATCGACCCGCAGGACGTCGGCCGTTCCTACGAGGCGATCATCCGCATCAACTCGCAGTCCGGCAAGGGCGGCATCGCCTATATCCTGCAGGAAGACTACGGCATCAACCTGCCGCGCAACCTGCAGGTCGAGTTCCGTGACGAGATCCAGCGCATCACGGATGAGGAGGGCGTCGAGCTGCCGGCCAAGCGCATCCATGAGAGCTTCATGGAGCGTTACGTCACGCAGCCCGGCACGCGCATCCGCTTCGTCGATCATCACACTTATCCGGACGAAGCCGGCCAGAAGGGTTCGCGCATCGTCGCCGCCGAAGTGACCGACGGCGGTGAGGTGAAGCGCATCGAGGGCAAGGGCACAGGTCCGATCGACGGCTTCATCAACGCGCTGTCGATCTATCTCGGCATTCCGATGTCGGTGGCCGACTATTCCGAGCATTCGCTCCAGCAAGGTTCGAACGCGGCGGCTATCGCCTATGTCGAGGTCGTGCATCCCGGCGGCAAGCTGTTCGGTGTCGGCATCAACACGAATATCGTGACAGCCTCGCTCGAAGCCATCGTCTCGGCCGCCAACCGCGTGCTTGCAACGCGCGGCTGATCGGCCACTCTTCCAAAACGAAAAGCCCGGCAGCGTTCACACTGCCGGGCCTTTTGTTTGTCGGGACGCTGCGTACTGCTTTATCCGGCGAAGATGGCAGTCGCGCCGAGCACGTAGACGATGGCCATGGCAACGACGGTTATCACGATCGTCTTGCTCCTGGCGAAGGCGGCGGTGAGCAGCAGCGCGTAGTAGATCAGGTTCAGCGTGATCCAGAGGGCGACATCCGCGAGCGGCCACGGTGTGGTGACCGCGGAGATCGCCGGCGGGACCTGGGTCATCAGGTTGCTCGTGAGCACGCAGAACACCACGACGCGGCGGTGCTCCATGATGTGGTTGTCGAGTGTGTCCTTCTCCGTCGCCTTTGGGAAAACCTGGGTAGCGGCGAAATAGTAGAGCAGGGCGACCACCGCGACCGCATAGGCGATCATATAGTTGACGTCGGCCATCTCGCGATAGGCCCAGGCATTCATCCAGAAGGTGATGAGGTCGACCAGAAGCAGCAGGCCGAAGAGGGGGGCGACGATCCCGATCCGACGCTCGTTGCGCTCGTCATAGGCCCGCGAGAATCCCGATGCGACCTCGACGACCGCAAGGCCGAGTAGCAGTCCGTAAAAGGCAAACATGAAGCCGAACGCATCGCTCATCGCATTCTCCCGCAGCGCATGCGGCCCTCATCGCCGATCATCGCTGCGACCGCAAGAGACATGTGCGGCGCGGTGCGCGCGCATGCTTGGCCATTGTTGGGATTGTGACAGTCAGGGCCAGTGCGGCCATGCGCGCGCAAGGCGCTAGATGCTCGCGGAAACCGCTTCGGCGATACGCTCGAGATCGGGATCCGCCGATGGGCCGACCACGACATAGGAAGCCTTGCCCTGCTGCCAGGAGACCAGCCCGATATCGTTGCGCATGCTTTCGGCCAGTGTCGTCCTGCCCTCGACCGGGTCGCTTTGCAGGAAACAGATGGCGAAGATCTCGTTTTCGGCATCGCGGTAGAGCAGCTGCGCCGTTGGCTTGCCGCCGGCGACGAGCAGACGCGCGCCTTCGAACTTCAGGTTCTGGGAGGAAAGGTCGGGCAGCGTGAAGGGAACGCCGGTGCTGGCCGACAGCCACTCCACGATGTGTTCCTTGTCGCTTGCGGGCACTTCCACGAGGTGGCGCGTCTGGCGTGCATAGATGCGGTGGTAATCCGCGATGTCGTCCAGCCATGTGCGGGGCGCCGCAGCGATCTGGAGCGGTCCGTCGGTATCCTGCTGTTCGGAGATGAGATAGCCGGCGACGCCGCCTGCCATGAAAATGGCCAGCGAAGCGGCAAGCGCCTGCAGCCAGACCGCGCTGCGGCGTGGCGCAGGGGTGGCGGCGACGGGAATGCCGGCGATGCCGAGCTTCGGCGCCTCGTCGTCGCTCTTGCGGGCTTCCTTGATGTTGCGCACGAGATCGAGCGGGATCGGCTCCTGCAACATGCGCTCGAAGGCGCGCGCGCCGAACTCGCTGCCGAGCTTCAATTTTTCGAAGACATCGCGCGCACCGTCGTCCTGCGCGAGAATTTCGTCGATTTCGTTCATTTCCGACCGCGGCAGCTGACCATCGAGATAGGCCGATAGCCGCACTTCGATCGGGAGACCCTGTGTGCTTTCCACGCTCAGGCCCTCCTTTCCGTCTGTTCGGAGATCATGGCCGCCAGCCGGATGCGGGCCGCCGAAAGCCGGCTCATCACGGTGCCGATCGGAATGCCGAGAATATCGGCCGCTTCGCGATAGCTGTGGCCTTCCACATTCACCAGAAGGAAGACGCTCGAAAGGCCCTCGGGCATGGTCATGATCAACTTGTGCAACTGCTTGGCATAGACCGCTTTGTCGGCCGATGCTTCGATGTGAAGAGTATCCTGCTCGGCAACATCTACCGTGCCTTGGCCTGTGCGGACCTTTCGCTTGCGGATCTCGTCCACCCACAGATTGCGTGTCATGGCATAAACCCAGCTTTCCAGCCGGCCTTCCCCGTTCCAGAGATGAGCCCGCGTGATGGCTCTTTCGCAAGCCTCCTGCACGAGATCGTCGGCATCGCTGCTGTTGCGCGTCAGCGTCATGGCGAAACGACGCAACTTCGGCAGCAAATTGACCAATTCTCGCCGGAACTCATTCGATTCTGCCGTCGGACGCATTGCTTTTCCAAGGAAACGTTCGGGATCAAAACTCTATTCGCTCCCGGACGGGAAGCGACCGCCTGATATGAAACATTCTTCCTAGGGTCTGCAAGCATGAACGGCATCCCGGAGCGCAGTTTCCCGCGTTCCTCAACGATTGATCGCGATGTGACCGGCGCCGTCCCGTTTTCGGACGGCGCCTGATGGCCTCTTAGTAGGTAGTCCGCTCGCCGCCGAGCGACTGGAGAAGGGCGCGGTAGGCCCAGGTATTCTCGCCGCCGCGGTCGCGGATTTCGACGAGCTGGACGCGGGCACCCTCGATGTCGCCCTGTTCGATCAGGGCCTGGCCCATATAGGAACGGGCGAGGATGTAGTTCTCGTCCTTCTGCAGCGCGCGCTTGTAGTAGGTCATGCCGAGCTGCATGTTGCCGAGCTTGCGGGTGTTGTAGCCCATATAGTTGAGGATGCGCGGGTCTTCCTGATTATAGGCGGCGCGCAGCGCCCTGAGCGCATTCTCATGCTGGCCGGCATAGGCAAATTCGCGGGCGGCCGTGTAGAGCTTGTCGTCGATCTCGCGCTCGGTCTTCTTCTGCTCTTCGGTCTTGGCCTTGTCGTCTGCCGGTGTGGTGCCCTCTGCCGGCGTCGTGCCCTCCTCTGCCGGCTTGGTTTCGGCGGGCTTCATATCCTCAGGCGCGACGCATTCCTTCTTTTCCTCGTTCCAGATCTTGCCGTCGGTGCAGGTCGTCGTCGTTTCCGTGGCGACCGGCGGCGTGGTGGTGTCGGAATCGGCGGCGCGCGCAGCCGAGAACGCCGTCAGCGAGACGGCGGCGCAGAATGAAAGCAGCATGGTGTGGCGGAGCATGGTCATGGGTTCCCTCTCGATCGGAATCTGCCGGACGCGGGCCGTCTCGAAACGGCCCGCTTTCGGCAGGCCGCTCCGAGAAGAAAGTACGGATGGGCGAGGGGATTTATTCGTTGAAATGCGTCAGAAACGCGTGGTTTCCGCAAGCGTCAGCGCAAGCCCATCAGGCGTCAGCGCGTAGCGCTCGCGCATGAGGTTCCAGTTTCCGGGCGTGCCTGCGATCGTGAAGAGATTGTAGCCCGCCGGCGGCTTGTGGCCGCCCGGTCCCTGCGAGGCCGATGCGATGCCTACCACCGGCACCTGCTTGGTCTGGCCGGGCAGCCAGTGCACGGTGTTGAGGTGTGTATGGCCATGCAGCACGAGTTCCGCGCCGCCGGTGGAAATCGTCGCGGCGAAGCGGCGGATGCCGATCATGCGCTTGTGGAACGAGGTCGCGCCGCGGATCGGCGGATGATGGATCATCACGACGCGGAAGAGCCCGGCCTCACCGGTCGCCCGCAGCAGGTTGACCGTCTCGCGCGCCTGCCGGCTGCCGAAATATCCGGATGCCGAGAAGGGGGGCGTGGCGACGGCCGTCGAGCAGCCGATGATGGCGACCTGCCCGCGGATGCGCAGATAGGGGAAGACATGCATGTCTTCTTGCCATTCGGCCGGGGCCGCATCGCCGCGCATATAGGGATACCAGGCACGCGTGGTCTTCTCATAAGCGCCGCGCACATAGGCGTCGTGATTGCCCGGCACGACCGAGACATGTTCGGGCGTGCCGGCCTCCGGCAGCCACATCTTGACGGCCGATATTTCCAGCGACGAGGCGAGGTTCACGAGGTCGCCGGTGATCGCCAGATGGTCGGGGTCGCGCCGCTCGATATCGTCGAGCACGATGTCCAGCGTATTGGCGAAAAGATGGCGCCGACGGTTGCGGTGCCAGTTGACGAAACCGGTGATCCGCTTGGAGAAAAGCTCGAGAAAGGTGAGGGCGGGCAGCGGACCGAGATGGACGTCCGATATGTGGGCAAGTCTGAACATACCCCCTCCTTAGAGCATAAGTCTGCACAGGGAAACGCGAAGCGCGTGGATATTCCCGATGCTTCGACCTGCAAGGCTTGATTTGGCCGAAAGGTTCCGGCGAAGTGCCGGAATGAAACAGGATACGCCGCAGCCCGCTTCGCCGCCGACCCGCAGCCTTTTCGCGCGGGCGCTGACGCGTCTGGCGCATCTGTATTTCACACTCGCCCGCGGCATGACGATGGGGGTGCGTGCGGCCTGTTTCGACGACGTGGGGCGGGTCTTCCTCGTGCGCCATAGCTATGTGCCCGGCTGGCATCTGCCGGGCGGCGGCATCGAGCGGGGCGAGACGGCGCTGGAGGCCGTCGCCAAGGAAATCCGCGAGGAAGGCAATCTCGCGCTCGGTGCGGCGCCGCAGCTTTTGCATGTCTATTTCAACAAGCAGACGAGCAAGCGCGACCACGTTCTGCTCTATCGCTGCGATGGCGTGACGCAGACAGCGCCGCGCCTGAAGGATCGCGAAATCGTCGAGGCCGGTTTCTTCGCGCTCGACGCGCTGCCGGCGGCGATTACCGCGGCCACCCGCCGGCGGCTGGAGGAAATCGCCGGGCGGGCCGCCTTCGCGGATTTCTGGTAGCGGTCAGGCCGCCTTCAACGTGGCGCGGCCATGCGGCGTCGCCAGGTGGATGTCAGGGCCGACGGGCACGATGCCGGTCGGATTGATCATCGTGTGGCTGCGGTAATAGTGCTCCTTGATGTGGCGCATGTTCACCGTCTCGGCGACGCCTTCCACCTGGTAGAGCTCGCGCAGATAGCCATAGAGGTTCGGATAGTCGGCGATGCGGCGGATGTTGCACTTGAAGTGGCCGACATAGACGGGGTCGAAGCGCACCAGCGTGGTGAAGAGCCGCCAGTCGGCTTCGGTGATCCGGTCGCCGGTGAGATAGCGCTTCGTCGCAAGCCGCTCTTCCAGGCTGTCCAGCATCTCGAAGAGTTTGGTGACGCTGCCCTCATAGGCGTCCTGCGTCGTCGCGAAGCCGGCCTTGTAGACGCCGTTGTTGACGGTGTCGTAGATTCTGTCGTTCAGCGCATCGATCTCAGCGCGCAGGATCTCCGGGTAATAGTCGTCGCGCGAGCCGGTGAGGCCGTCGAAGGCCGAGTTGAACATGCGGATGATCTCGGCCGATTCGTTGGAGACCATGCGGTTCTGCTTCTTGTCCCACAGCACCGGAACGGTCACGCGGCCGGAATAATGCGGATCGGCCTTGAGATAGACCTCGTAGAGGGCCGAGGCGTTGAACAGCGGATCGAGCGTGCCGCCGTTCTCGCCCTTGAACTCCCAGCCCTTGGAAAGCATCAGGGGATCGACGATCGAAACGGTAATCAGGTCTTCCAGCTTCTTCAGTTTGCGGAAGATCAGCGTGCGGTGTGCCCAGGGACAGGCGAGCGACACATAGAGGTGGTAGCGGCCCGCCTCGGCCGCAAAGCCGCCGTCGCCGGTCGGGCCGGGCGCGCCATCCGGCGTGATCCAGTTGCGGAACTGCGAGACGGAGCGCTTGAAATGCCCCTTCGTTTCCTTGGTATCGTACCAGACGTCATGCCAGACGCCGTCAACGAGCATGCCCATGATGATCTCCTTTTGTGGCCGGTTGCGGCCTGAACTTGGGTTCATAGATAACGTATGGGCGCATGCTGGATAGGCGCTTTTTAGTGAACGGTGCGTTTTGCGCTTTGACAGAAGGAAAATTTCTGCTATCCGCGCAGATCAGCACCGGCGCTCAAGCCGGCGAGGAAGACGACAAGCATGTTCTACACGGGAAACCCACGACGACGCTGATGCTCCTGCTGCGCCCCCTTCGGCGGCGGCGCGATAACCCGCATCCCTAGCTTCGTATCCGGTTCCCTGATCCATGAACATGCTCAAGCACGATATCGTCTACCTGACGGAAGATGCCTCCCACGACGCGGCCATCGAACATATCAACGAAGAAGCCTTCGGTCCCGGTCGGCATGTGCGTGCCGCAGCCCGCATTCGTGAGCAGGGGCCGCACGACCTGTCGCTCTCCTTCGTCTGCACGGATGACGGCGAGACGATCGCCTCGGTGCGGATGACGCCGGTTCTGGCCGGCGGCGTGAAGGCGCATCTGCTCGGCCCGCTCGCGGTCCGGCCTTCGCATAAGAACCGGGGCATCGGCCGCGAACTGCTCGCCATCGCCTGCGCCGCCGCCAAGCGGAAGGGGTCCGAAGCCGTCGTGCTCGTCGGCGATCCGCCCTATTACGGCCCGCTCGGCTTCGAAAAGGTCGCGTGGAATGCGCTTGCCTTCCCCGGTCCGGTCGATCCTGCCCGCGTGCTCGTCATGCCCTTCGCGGAAGACACGCATGAGCGGCTCAAAGGCGTCATCGCCTGGCGGGCCGAGTGACGAGGGGCAAGCCCCTCGTCGGTTAGGCTTCAGTCCTTGTGCTCCATGAAGCGGATGCGGTTCTGGAAGGGGTCGGTGACCGTCACTTCCAGCCGCGTGCCCTCGTCTTCAAGGCCGGGCTTCATATAGCGGTAGTCCTTGGCGATCAGTTCCTTCTGGAAGGCGCGGATGCCTTTCATATAGACGACCACCGTGCTGCCCGGTGTCGCATCGCCGGCATGTTCGGAAAGATGCAGGCGCAGCCCGGCGCGGGAGACCTGCGTATAGAGCGGGAAATTGTCGCCGTAGCGATGTTCCCAGTCGATCGAAAAGCCCAGGAAGCCGAGATAGAATTCGTGCGCCTTCGCAATGTCGAAAATGCGCATGATCGGCACGGCAAGTTCGAAGATCACACCAGTCGGCTCGGGCTTCGCCTCGATCTTTGCCGACAGGATGTTCCAGGTATCCGCGCCGAACTGGCGGGCGACGATTTCCAGCGCTTCGCTGTGGCTGATCTCGGTGTTGCGGGCTGCAAGGGTTTCGCGCAGGGCTTTTGCCATGGCTTTGGCATCGCGATAGTCGCGCATGTCCGTTCCTTTCGTTACGGCGAAGTCTTCGTCAGTGCCCGCATTGCCGACGCCTTCGCCCACGATGAACGGTGGAGAAAGGTTTTCTGGGAGGCGTTCGCCATGCCTTGAAAGGCGCGGGTCTGCCGGCCGCCTCCGGCCGTGGCAGAACCATAACGCAGGGAAGGGCACTTTGAAAAGGCGCTTGCGTCATTCATCGAAAGAGCCGCGCGTGATATGAAAGATCGATCGACAGGGAGGTTCGGATGCACAGGAAGACCGTTTTTTTCAACGTCATGGCCGTGGTGCTGGCAAGTGCCCTGGGCGTGGCCGGGTGTACGACGGCGCCGTCGCCGGATACGGGTGCCTACGCTTCCAGCTCCGAGGCAAGGCTGCGCGAACACCAGCGCAAGCAGCGACTGCGCGCGGAAGAGGGCGGCTACAAGCGGCTTTATCGGCCGCGGGATTGCCGTCAGGACGTAAAGCGCAAGTGCAGCGGTTTCCCGACCTATAATCCCTCTTAAACCCGAGGCTGCACGGCGCCGATCAAATGGCCCCGAAAGGGGCCATTTGCTATTTCTCTCCATGCTCGCCCGGCTGGCTGGGGGCGATACTCTCTCGTCAGGCGCTGGCCTGCGACAGGGCGCTGATCTGCGCGGACGTCATGGTTGCGAGCTGACCGGGCGTGAAGGCGGCTGCCTGCTCGGAGGTTAGACCGGCAAGCGTCGCGGTGCTGAGACCGGAGATGGCATTGGAGCTGAGCGCCAGGATATGATCGGTGGAGAAGCTGCCGAAATCGTCGGCGCCCAGTGCCGCGGCCTGCGTTGCCGTCAGCGCGCTGACCTGCTCGGCGGAGAGCACGCCAATCTGCGTGGCGCTCAGCGCAGCCATCTGGCTGTAGCTCAGCGCGGCGAGCTGTGCCTTGCTGAGCGCGGCGACGTTCTCGGTGGAGAGCGAGCCCATGGCGGAGGATGAAAGCCCCTTCAGGGCGGCCGGCGTGATGGCGGCCAGCTCGTCGGCCGAGATGGTCTGCATCTGTGCCGTCGTCAGGCCGGCGAGGCCCGAGACGCTCAATGCGCCGATCTGCGCCACGGAGAAGGCTTCCAGCTGATCGACCGTCAGCGCGCCGATTTGCGTGCTGGTAAGGCCCGAGATGGCGCTGGTGCCAAGGGCTGCGATTTCCGTGTCGCTGAGCGTTGCAAGGTAGCTCGCCGGCAGGCCGCGGATGGCGGCCGAACCGATTACCGAGAGCTTTGCCACGGAGAAGGTGTCGAGCGCCTGTGTCGAGAGACCCGCCAGTGCCGTGGAGCTCAGCGCGGCAACCTGTGCCGAAGACAGGGCTTCGGCCTGTTCCAGTGTCAGAGCCGCAGCCTGCGCACTGGTGAGGCCGGCAATGCCGTGGGAACTGAAGGCGGCGACCTGCGCGGCCGTCAGCGCCATGATGTCGTCGGTGCCGAGGGTTGCGATCTGGCGCGAGCCCAGCGCGGCGAGCTGCAGGGTGGAAAGACCGGCGATCTGGGTGGTGCTGAGAGCGGCGATCTGGCTGGTCGAGAGGCCGACGAAACCGGCGGGGCTGAGCGCTGCGATCTGTTCGGCGGTGAAGCCGGCGAGAATGGAGGTCGGCAAGCCCCACATGGCGACCGAGCTGATCGCGCTCATGTCGGCGGTCGAGAAGGTGAGCAGCTGATCCGAGGTGAAGGCCGAAAGCTGCCGGGCGGTGAGTGCGCCGACCTGCGCACTTGTCAGCGCTTCCACCTGGTCGATGCTGAGCGCCGCGATCTGATCGCTGGCGAGGCCAGAAATCCCCGATGGGCTCATTGCGGCGATCTGGCTTTCGGTCAGGGCATGGAGTGCGGCTGTCGAAAGGCCGGCGATGGCACGCGAGCTGATCGAGGCCATGTCGTCCGTGGAAAACAAGACGAGATCATCCGTGCTGAGGGCGCCGATCTGCGTGGAGCTGAGCACCGCGACCTGCGTGCTGGTCATCGCCTCGGCCTGATCGGGCGCAAGGGCTGCCACCTGGCTGGTCGAAAGGGCGGCGACGCCAGCCGTGCCGAGGGCGGCGATCTGCGTGGGCGACAGCAGCGCGATATCATCCGTGCCGAGCCCGCCCACCTGCGCGGAACCGAAGGCGGCAAGCTGGGTCGTCGTCAGGGCTTCGAGCTGGTCGGAGCTCAGCGCGTTGACCTGCGTGCTCGTGAGGCCCGAACCGTTGAGGGCGGCGATCTGCGCCGTCGTCAGGACTGCGATCATGGCCGTCGAGAGGCCGGCGACCGCGCTGGAGCCGATCGCGCCGATTTCGCGCGCGGTGAAGATCTCGATCGTGTCGGTGTGGAATGCGGCGATCTGCGTCGATTTGAACGTCGCGATCTGCGTGCTCGTCAGCGCCTCCGCCTGCTCGGTGGAGAGCACGGCGATGTGTGCCGTCGTCAGGCCGGCAATGCCGCCCGTGCTCAGCGCTGCGATCTGTGCGGCCGAGAGGGCCACGATGTCTTCCGTAGCGAGACCTGCCACCTGCTTGGAGCCGAAGCCGGCGATCTGCGTGGTGGTGAGTGCTGCGACCTGCGTGCTGCTGAGGGCGGCGATCTGCTCGCTCGTCATGCCGGAAAGCCCGGCAGAGCCAAGCGCCGCGATCTGGCTCGTCGTCAGCGAGGCGAGCATGCCGGTCGACAGGCCGGACATCGCGCTGGAGCTGATGGCGGCCATGTCGGCGGTCGAGAAGGTGTCGAGATCGTCCATGCCCAGCGCTGCGATCTGGCGCGAGGTCAGCGCGCCGACCTGCGTGCTCGAGAGCGCTTCGGCCTGCGCCGTCGTCATGGCTCCGATCTGTGCGGTCGACATGCCGGCGACGGCGGCCGTTGAAAGCGCTGCGATCTGCGCCGTCGAAAGGGCTGCGATATATTCGGTGCCGAGCGAGGCGATCTGGCGGGCGCTTAGGGCGCGCACCTGCGCGGGCGTCATGGCATCGAGCTGATCGCTGGTGAGGGCGGCGATCTGCCGGGGCAGCAGGCTGCCGATGGCCATGGAGTTGAGCGCTGCGATCTGGCCGGTGGAGAGGCTTGCGATCGTACCGGTCGAAAGGCCCGTGACGGCATCCGAGCCGATGACGGACATTTCGCGCGTCGAGAAGGTGGCGATCGCATCCGAGGAGAGTGCGGCCAGCTGGGTGGAGGAGAGTATGGCGATCTGCGTGCTGCTCAGCGCCTCGGCCTGTGCGGTGCCCAGCGCGGCCATCTGGCGGGCCGTCAGCCCGCTGATGCTGGCCGTGCCGAGCGCTGCGATCTGCGTGGTCGAAAGGGCCGAAAGCGTTGTCGTCGAAAGGCCGCCGATCGCATCCGACGTGATGGATGCAAGATCCTTGGAGGAGAAGGTGGCGATGTCGTCGGCACCAAGCGCCGCCAGCTGCGTGGAGCCCAATGCTGCGACCTGCGTGCTCGTCAGCGCTTCGGCCTGCGCGGTGGAAAGGGCGGCGATCTGAGCGGTCGTCATGGCGGCGATTGCCGCCGTGTTGAGGGCTGCGATTTGCTGCGTCGAGAGCGAGGCGATCTTCGCCGCCGAAAGACCGCCGATGGCGCTCGCCGTGATCGCGGCAATGTCCTTGGTGGAGAAGGTGGCGATATCATCCGCGCCGAGTTCGCTGATCTGCTCGGACGTGATGATGCCGATCTGCGCTTCGTTCAGCGCCTCGGCCTGGCTGGTGGTGAGCGTGGCGAGCTGCTGCGAGGTGAAGCCCGGAATGCTTGCCGCATTGAGCCCGGCGATCTGGCCGGTGGTGAGGATGGCCACGTTCTGCGTGGTCATCGCGCCAAGCTGAGCGGAGGTGAGCGCGCCCATCTGGCGGCTGGAAAGCGCGCCGACCTGACCGGTGCTGAGGGCTTCGATCTGGTCGCTGGTGAGGCCGGGAATGCCCGTAACGCCGAGCGCGCCGATCTGGGCGGTGGTGAAGGCGGCGATTTCCGAAGGGCTGAAGGCCGCGATCTGAAGCGCCGTCAGCGCGCTGACCTGCGCCGTGGAGAGGGCTGCGATCTGGTCGGCGGTGAGATCATCGACCTGGCTGGTGGTCAGGCCGGCAATGGCCGTCGAGCTGAGGCTTGCGATCTGGGCGGTGGAGAGAACGGTCAGATTTTCACCGAGCGCACCGATCTGGGCGGCGGTCATTGCCTTGAGCTGGGTCGTGGAGAGCTGGCCGACCTGGGTCGAGCTCAAGGCGTCGATCTGCGCGGTGGTCAGGCCGGAAATGGCGATGCTGCTGATGGCGGCGATCTGAGCGGAGCTGAGGCCGGCAAGGGTCCCTGGCGTGAAGCCGGCAAGGGCACGGTTGGCGATCGCGGCGATCTGGGTTGTCGAGAGGGCCTGAATGTCCTGCGATTCAAGCGCTGCCACCTGCGTGGAGGTGAGTGCGCCGATCTGCGACGTCGTGAAGGCGGCGATCTGGGCGGTCGTCAGGGCCTCGATCTGCGCGGCCGTCATGGTGGCGAGCGCATTGCGGCTGAGGGCTGCGGCCTGGGCGGTCGACAGGCCGGTGATCGCCTCTTCGCTGAGCCCGACGGCGGCCTTGGTGATAGCCGCGATATCGGCGGTGGAGAAGGTCGCGATCTCCTGCGATGTGAATTCGGCAAGGTGGTCCGAGGTGAGCACACGCACCTGCGCGGAGGTGAGTGCTTCGGCCTGCGCGGTGTCGAGTTCGGCAATCTGGGCGGTGGTGAGGCTGGCGATGACGCTGGTGCTGAGCGCGGCGATCTGGGCGGTGGTCAGCGATCCCAGGAACTCCGGATCCATGGCAGCCATCTGCGCGGTGGTGAGGCCGACGATCTGGGCGGTCGTCAGGACAGCGAGTTCGCTGCTCGAAAAGGCCGCGAGCGCACCGGTCGGGAGACCTGCCACGGCCTTGCTGTGGATCGCGGCAAGGTCTTCGGTCGAGAAAGTCGCGATGTTGTCTGCACCGAGCGCGGAGAGCTGGCTCGAGGTCAATGCGCGCACCTGCGCCGAGGTCAAGGCCTCGGCCTGGGCCGTGGTCATCGTGCCGAGCTGCTTGGCGGTGAGGCTTGCGATGGTGCCGGTGCTCAGCGCCGCGATCTGATCGGTGGAAAGATTGGCGATGGCATCGGTGCCGAGCGCCGATATGGCCTTGCTGCTGATCGCAGCGATATGGGCCGATGTGAGGGATTCGAAGCCTTCCGGATCCAGCGCGCGAAGCTGTACTATGCCGAGTGCGGCGACCTGCAGCGTTGAAAGCGCGCCGATCTGCTCGGTGCTGAGCGCGCCGACCTGCGCACCCGTCAGGCTGGAGAAAGCGGCCGCACTGATTGCGGCGATCTGGGCTGTCGACAGGGCTGCGATCACATCGGTGGTGAGGCCGGCGACCGACTTGTTGGCAAGGGCTGCGATGTCGGCAGTCGAGAAGGTTTCCAGCGCTTCGGCGCCGAAGCCCGAAAGCTGGGTGGCGCTCAAAAGGCGAAGCTGCGCCGGGGTCAGCGCTTCGGCCTGCTCGGCATCGAGCACGCCGAGCTGCCAGGGCTTGAGCACCGCGATCTGGCTGGGGGCCATCGCCGCAATCTGTGCCGTGCTGAGGGCGGCCAGCGCATCCGTGCCGAGGCCAAGCAGTGCGGCCGGCTGGAGGGCGGCGATTTTCGTGCTGGTGAAGGCTTCGAACGTATAGGGATCGATCGCGCCGACCTGGGTGGCCGTCAGTGCCCGGATCTGCACGACGGTGAGGGCTTCGGCCTGCTCGGCCGAGAGCGTGTTGATCTGGGCCGTCGTCAGGCTTGAGATGGTCTTGGCGTTCAATGCCGCGATCTGATCGGTGGACAAGCCCGAGATGGCCGCCGTATTGAGACCCGCAATGGCCGTCGCGGAGAGGGCCGCGATGTCCATGGCCGAGAAAGCTTCGATCGTGTCGGCATCGAGCGCGGAGAGCTGGATGGAGGTGAACGCCTTTGTCTGGACAGGTGAGAAGGCTTCCAGCTGGTCCATATCGAGGGCGGCGACCTGTGCCGAGGTCATGCCGGCGACCGCGGTCGCGCTGATGGCGTTGATCTGGGACGTGCTGAATTCGGCGATGCCGGCCGTGCCGAGTGCCGCGATCTGCCAGGCCGCCAGTGCGTTGACCTGCGCGGTCGTCAGCGCTGCGATCTGATCGTCGGACAGTGCTGCGATGGCACCCGTACCGAGGCCCTTCAATGCCTTGGTGGTGATGACGGAAATGTTCGTCTCCGAAAGTGCTGCGATGTCTTCGGAGGACAGGCCGGCAAGCTGCGTGGAGCTCAGGGCGCGGACCTGTGCGGATGTCAGACTGCCGACCTGATCGGAAGTCAGGGCGCTGACCTGCGTGGCGGTCAGCCCGGTAATGATGTTTGCGGTGAGGCCGGCCATTTGCGCGCTGGAGAGCGCGGCGATGGCGCCGGTGCTGACGCCGGAAAGCGCGCCGACGGAAATGGCGGCGATGTCGGCTGCGGAAAAGGTGAGGACACCAGCCGAGCCCATGGCCGTAAGCTGTGCGGCGGTCAGCATCTTCGTCTGTGCGGGCGTCAAAGCTTCGAGCTGATCGACGTCGAGCGCACGGATCTGCGTTGCGCTGAGGCCGGTGATGGCCGTGCTGGTGAGGGCCGGGATCTGCGTCGAGGTGAAGGCCGCGATCGCTGCCGTCGAAAGCGCCGAAATCTGCGCAGGCTTCAGCTGGGCAACCTGCGCGGTGGAGAGGGAGGCGACCTGCTCGGGCGTGAGCGTGGCCATCTGCGCGTTGGAGAAACCGGCGAGCGCCTGGATGTTCAGGGCACCGATCTGCTCGTCCGAAAGCAGCGCGATAGCCGCCGTGCTGAGACCCTGCACGGCCTTGTAGTTGATCGCGGCCATGTCCTCGGTGGAGAAGGTGGCGATCTCCTCGGGTTCGAAGACGGCGAGCTGAGCGGCGCTGAGGACGCGCACCTGCGCCGATGTCAGCGCCTCGGCCTGATCTTCCGTCAAGGCCTTCATCTGCGTGGTGCTGAGGGCGATGATCTGGCTGGGGGTAAGGCTGCTGATTGCCCGGTCGAGCGCGCTGAGCTGCTCCAACGTCAGGCCGATGATGGCGGTGTTCGAGATGGCGCTCAGCTGGCGTGAGCCGAGAACCTCGATATCTTCCGCCTCGAGGGCAGCGATCTGCTTGGAGGAAAAGGCGTTAAGCTGGGAGGTCGTCAGCGATGCGACGTCCTCGGTCGACCAGCTCTGGATGGCCGCTGTCGAAAGCGCCTTGATCTGAGTGATGCTCAAGGAGGAAACGATCGACGTCATAGGCAAAATCCTGACAAAATGAGACGAAAGAACAGACGCAATCCACTCTCGGTTAGTCTATGCGTTACAGGGGTGAGCTTGCCTGAGCCTGTAGTTGCAGACGCCATCGTCCGGCACGCGGGAAGCGGCCGGATTTCCAAGGGATTCAGCGGGGTTTTCGAGAGTGAAAAGGGAAGGCCAAATTGCCTTCCCGGCCGTTTACCGGCCTTCGCGATACCAGGTGGCGGAGAAGGCGAGGAGAAGCAGGCCGACACCGGCAAAGCCGGCGAAAAGCGGCAGCGTGTTGATACCCTTCAGCACGGTCTCGTCCGTCATGCGCAACGACAGCCTGTTCTCGTCCACCGTGCGGACCTGGCCGGAAACCGGCAGGAGCGGCGGCAGCGAGACGGTGTTGCCGTTCTCGTCCACCAGCCGGCGCACGGTGCCCTTGGTGGCGTCGGCGAGCGGCTTCAGGGTCTCGGTCGTCGAGATGGTCGCCTTGAATTCCGGCGCATCGACCGCGCCGACATGCACCAAGGCATTGAGATCATCATTGGTGATTTCGTAGAGGCCCGTCTCGGTCGTCGGGATTTCCGCGCGGTAGAGGCCGGGCTCGGCCTCCGTGAGCTTCACCTGCTCCGTCTTGCCGGAGGGCAGCTTCAGCGTGGCCTCGCCGGGTGCGTCACCGATCGTCTGGCGGTTGATCTGCAGGGTGCGGCCGAAGGTGCGGGCCGTCAGCGCCTCTTCCTCCAGCGCCGGTTCCTGCATCAGCCAGTGGGCGGTGCGCCGGTAGAGCGAGACATGCGGGCCGCCGCCTTCGAAACCGCGCGCCCAGAGCCAGCCCTGGTCGGAAAGCAGCATGGCGACGCGGCCCTTGCCGGCACGGTTCAGCACCAGAAGCGGCTTGCCGTCATTGGCCTCCATCACGACATTGCCCTGCGGGCGCTGCACATCGACGGTGCGGAACCAGCGGCCCCAATGCGGCGGCTCCGAATCGGCCCCTTCGAGGCCGCGCGTGACGGGGTGTTTCTTGCCCTGCTCGGACAGCCGCGGATAGAAGGGCTCGACATTCATCTCGCCGGTCGGGTTGGCGGGCAGCACGACGGAGAGCGGCGTGCCGGCAATCGAATCGTTACCCGCATGTTCCGGCCCCGCCGCGATCAGCAGTGCGCCGCCGTTTTCGACATATTGCGCGATGTTGTCGTAATAGAGGATCGGCAGCACGCCGCGGTGCTGATAGCGGTCGAAGATGATCAGGTCGAACTCGTTGATCTTATCGACGAAGAGCTCGCGCGTTGGGAAGGCGATCAGCGAGAGTTCGTTGATCGGCGTGCCATCCTGCTTTTCCGGCGGGCGCAGGATGGTGAAATGCACGAGGTCGATGGCGGTGTCGGACTTCAGCAGATTGCGCCAGGCCCGCTCGCCGGCATGCGGCTCGCCGGAGACGAGCAGCACGCGCAGGTTTTCGCGGATGCCTTCGATGACATGGACGGCGCGGTTGTTGGCCGTCGTGATCTCGCCGGTGACCGGCTCGACCTCGAATTCGAGGATATTGTTGCCGCCGCGCGGCACGGTGAAGCCGAGCGGCTGCTCGGTGCCGGGCTCGGTGATCTCGGAGGCGATCTCGTTGCCGTTGAGGCGCACGGTCACGCGGGCGGTGCCGCCAGGGCCTGCACCATCGTCTACCACGCGGAATTTCAGCTCCTGCGGCTCACCGACGATGCCGAAACGCGGGGCGCTGACCACCTCGATGCGGCGGTCGAATTCATCCGGCCGGCCGGTGACGAGGGCATGGACGGGTGCGTCGAAGCTGGAGAAGGCGCCGGCTTCCGGAATGTCATGCACCTGGCCGTCGGTGATGAAGATCGCGCCGCCGACGCGCGAGCGCGGCACGTCGGCAATCGCCGAGTTCAGGGCGTCGAAAAGGCGGGTTGAGGGCGTGTCCGACGTGCCGTCGTCGCCTGCCTCGACGATGCGCGGCTCGATGCGCGGGTAACGGGAGAAGCGCTCCTTGAGGCCGGCAAGCGCGGCATCCGTTTCGGCCGTGCGTTCGGCGCTGTCCTGGCTCTGGCTGCGGTCGATGATGACGGGCACGACGGTCGACAGCGCCTCGCGATCCTCCTGCATCAGCACGGGATTGGCGAGCGCCAGCACGAGCAGGGCAAGCGCGAAGGCACGCACCAGCGCGCCGCGCAGGCCGCGCCAGAGGCCGAGGGCAGCCAGAACGATACCGAGAAGGCCGATCAGGGCAATGGCGATCCAGGGCAGGAAGGGGGAGAACTGTATGGTCATGTCACTGCCCCAGCCGCTCGAGGAGGGCGGGCACGTGGACCTGGTCCGCCTTGTAGTTGCCGGTCAGCATGTACATCATGATGTTGACGCCCGAGCGGAAGGCGTGTTCGCGCTGCACCTCGTCCGGCGGCACGGTCGGCAGCAGCGCCATGCCATTGGCATCGACGGCCCAGGCCCCGGCAAAATCATTACCGGTGATCATGATCGGCGAGACGCCGTCGCCCGCGCGGGCCGGGCGGGACGGGTCTTCCTTGCGGTCGAGTTCGGCCTCCACCCAGAGCGGGCTTCCGGCGTAGCGTCCCGGGAAATTGGCGAGCAGATAGAAGGCCTTGGTCAGGACGTGATCGGCCGGGACGGGCTCCAGCGGCGGAATGTCGAGATTGGCGAGGATCGCCTGCAGCCGCTCGGTGTTGGGGCTCGTCGCATTGCCGTCGAGCGAGATGAACTGGTCGCGCGTGTCGAACAGCACGGTGCCGCCATTGCGCATATAGGCGTCGATGCGGCTGATCGCGGCGCTGGAGGGCATTTCCGCGCTGGCGCTCACCGGCCAGTAGATGATCGGGTAGAGCGACAGCTCGTCCTTGGAAATATCGACGCCGACGGGTTCGCCGGGCTCCAGCGTCGTGCGGTAGGTGAGAAATTCGGTGAGACCGGCAAGGCCGCGCTCGGAGATGCGATCGACCTCGCCTTCGCCGGTCACGACATAGGCGAGATGCGTCGTGTCGAGCTGTGAGAGGATCGTGTCGTCGCCGGGCTTGGCATCGTCCGCGCGGCTTTCGCCAGGCAGGGCGATCAATGCTCCCGCCATCAATGCCAACAGCACGGCGGCAGCTGCACCGCGCCCCGGCACGCGGCGGGCGGCAGCGGCGAAGGCGCCACCCATTAGGAGCACGATGGCGCAGTCCGCCAGCAACAGCAGGGCGGCGAGCGTGAAGAGATGCGGTTTCAGCGACCAGGTCTCCTTGCCGGCGAGCGGCTCGCGCAGCACGCCGGAACCTTCGGCGACAGCGAGCGGGCGGATTTCATGGCCGGCCGGGAAGAGGTTGTGCGCGACATAGCCGTCCTCGGTGCCGTAGAGGCCGGGCGGGTTGTCGAAGGTGGCGATGGCCTTGGCGCCATCGCTGGCGGCCAGCGGCTTGGCCTCGCCGGTGGCGGCGGCCAGCGTGCCGTTGGCAGTCATCAGGCGATAGGGCGGCAGGCGCTGTGCTTCGCCCCCCTTGGAAGACACACCGCCGCCGCGCGATAGCTGTACGGTGCGGCGAAGCATCTCGACGAAATCGCCCGACAGCGGCAGGTTCGACCAGCCGGTTTCCGCGCTGATGTGGAAGAGCACGATGCGGCCGGAGCCGAGCGGGCCTGTCGTCACCAGCGGCGTGCCGTCGGCAAGGCTCGCCCAGGTGCGTTCGGCGAGATCCGGCGTCGGCTCGGCCAGAACCTGACGCTTGATCAGGATATTGTCGGGCGCGCGCATGTCGAAGAACGGGCTGTTGGCCGGATAGGCGGACAGCGGCTGCGGCTCGGACCAGGAGAGCGCACCGCCAAGTGCGCGCTCGCCCTTGCGCAGCAGCACCGGCACGAGCGGATCGTCGGCAGGGGCGGCGGCGAGGCGCGGGCCGGCAAAGCGAATCAGCATGCCGCCTTTCTCCACCCAGCGCTTCACCTCGGCCTGCACATCCTCCGGCAGGCGGCCGATATCGGCCATGATCAGCACGGAGGGGTTTTGTTCGATGAGTTCCGGCACGGCGACGGAGAGGTCGGCGACGCTGGGCTCGATCAGGTCGGCATAGGGCGCTAGCGCCCGGTTGATGTAGTGCAGCGGCGAGAGCAGCGGCTGGCTGGCATCCACCACCTCGCCGGACAGGAAGGCGACGCGGCGGCGGCGGAAACCATCGTCGAGCAGATAGGTGCCGCCGGCATTGGCGAGACCGTCGACGGTCAAGCGGGCGAAATCGTTGCGCAGTTCGAAGGGTGCGGTGATCGTGCCGGTCGTGGTGGTCGCGCCGGCGGCGAATTCGGCGGTGCCGGTCGCGATCGGCCGGCCGCGGGAATCATGCGCGGTCAGCGGCAGGCTGCGCGGCCCGCGGCCATCGAGGCGGGTGAGGGTGACGGAAAGGGCATCGGCGCCGTTGTTGGCGGCGGTGATCGCCACGGCGGACGCGCCGTCGCTCTCGATCAGGCGGAACTCGGCGGGCGACAATGCCTTGAGCGCGGCGACCGTCTCGTCGGTTTCGCCGCTTGCCATGCCGTCGCTGATGAAGGCGATGGTGCCGGGGGCGGTGCCGTCGAGTGCGGTGCGCAGCGACGCGAGGGCGGCGGTGCGATCGGCCGGCAGCGGGCGCGGTTCGGCGGCGGCCAGCCGATTGCGGGCGGTGATGGCATCGACGGGCACGGCGTCGTGCTGGCGGTCGGCGGTGAGGACCAGCGCAATCGGCACATCGCGGCTTTCGGCATCGTCGATCAGCGCGTTGGCGGTCTCGACGCGGCGCGGCCAGTCGGTGGCCGACGCCCAGCTGTTGTCGACGACGAGGACGAGCGGGCCGCTGGAGGCCAGCGTGTTGGTGCGCGGATTGAACACCGGATCGGCGATGGCGAAGATGACGGCGGCGGCCATCAGCATGCGCAGCAGAGTCAACCACCAGGGGCTTTGCGCCGGCGTCTCCTCGCGCTTCAGGATGGAGGCGAGGATGGCGAAGGGCGGGAAGACTTCCGTGAGCGGCTTCGGCGGTGTCAGGCGCAGCAGCCACCAGATGACGGGCAGCAGCACCAGCGTCGTCAGCACGGCGGGAAAGGCGAAGGCAAAGGCGCTCATCGGCCGGGGCCCTCCGTTTTCATCGCCGGCATGCCGGAGAGATACATGTGCACGGCGACCAGCGCCTCGGAGGCGAGCCGGTCGGTGCGATGCGGCACAAAACTCCAGCCGAGATGGCGAAGGTTATCCGCCAGCGTCTCGCGGCGCGCGATATAGGCGCGGGCATAGTCGTCCTTCAGCGTCTCGGCGCGGCCAGCCGTCAGCTTCCGGCCGCTTTCGGGATCGGTGAATTCAGTGCGGCCGGCATAGGGGAAGGTCTCTTCCGCCGGATCTGCGATCTCCACCACATGGCCGCGCAGGCCGCGGCGGGCGAGCGGGCCGAGGCGGTTCATGACGTCCTCGACGGGGTCGAGGAAATCGCCGATCAGCACGATATCGCTGTTGCCGCGGATCATGCCGGTTTCCGGCAGGCCGCCGGTCGTGCCGTTGTGCATCAGCGCGGTGGCGAGCCGCTCGGCGGCATTGCGCGCGGCGATCGGCTCCATGACGCCGGGGCAGCCGATGCGCTCGCCCGAGCGGGCGAGGATTTCGGCGAGTGCCAACATCAGCACCAGGGCGCGGCTCTCTTTCGAGACGCTGCCGAGCGTCGATTTGTACATCATCGACGGCGAGAGATCGGCCCAGATCCAGACGGTGTGGGCCGCTTCCCATTCGCGGTCGCGCACATAGGTATGGTCGTCGCGGGCGGAGCGGCGCCAGTCGATGCGCGAAAGGCTTTCGCCGTCGACATAGGGGCGGAACTGCCAGAAGTTTTCGCCGATGCCGCGCTTGCGGCGGCCATGCCAGCCGGCGATTACGGTGTTGGCGAGGCGCTGGGCTTCGACCATGCAATCGGGAATGAGGGCCGCACGCGCCTGCGCCCGTGAAAGCACTTCGCGGGTCGGGGTTGGCGCGACGATCTGGCCGACGGATGCCATGCGCTTTCCTTAATCAGCCGCCCGCCTGCCGGACGAGGCCTGCAATGACGTCGCGCACCGACATGCCCTCGGCGCGGGCACCGAAGGTCAGGGCCATACGATGCTGGAGGATCGGTTCGGCAAGCGCCAGCACGTCATCGACGGAGGGCGCGAGGCGGCCTTCATAGAGCGCACGGGCACGGGCGCAGAGCATCATGGCCTGGCCGGCACGCGGGCCGGGACCCCAGGCAACGTGCTTGTCGGTGGAGGCCACACCATTGCCGGGACGGGCGGAGCGTACGAGCGACAGGATCGCGTCCAGCACCTTTTCGCTGACCGGCATCTGGCGGATGAGGGTCTGGATCTCGATGAGACGCGCCGCCGTGATCGCTGCCTCCGCATGGGCTTCGTGCACGCCGGTGGTTTCGAGCAGGATCTGCCGTTCGGCGGCGAGTTCCGGATAGTCCACGTCGACCTGCAGCAGGAAGCGGTCGAGCTGGGCTTCGGGCAGCGGATAGGTGCCTTCCTGCTCCAGCGGGTTCTGCGTTGCGAGCACGTGGAAGGGCTTGGGAAGGTCGTTCGGCCGCCCGGCGACGGTGACGTGGTATTCCTGCATGGCCTGGAGCAGGGCGGACTGCGTGCGCGGCGAGGCGCGGTTGATCTCGTCGGCCATCAGGAGCTGGGTGAAGATCGGGCCGGGCACGAAGCGGAAGGAGCGCTTGCCGTTGTCGTCCTGGTCCATGACCTCCGAGCCGAGAATATCCGACGGCATCAGGTCCGGTGTGAACTGGATGCGGCTCGCGGCAAGGCCGAGCACGGTACCGAGCGTGGCGACAAGCTTGGTCTTGGCGAGGCCCGGTACGCCGACCAGCAGCGCATGGCCGCCCGAGAGCACGGCGAGCATGGTCTGCTCGACCACGCTTTCCTGGCCGAAGATGACCTTGGCGACCTCCTTGCGGATGAGGGCGATATCGGAAAGTGCCCGTTCGGCCGCTGCGATGATGGCTTTTTCGTCCAGGCCGGACTCGGAGGAATTCTGAACGCCCATCTTTATCTCCAGTACCGGTTCCAAACGCACGGCGAATCGTGGCCTTGCCGCGTTCGCCTCCTACATAGAAAGCTTATTAGCTCACCTGTGGCTGACAAGCGGCCACGAAATGACTATCTCGTGAAAAAGGATGTATCCACCTTTTCCTCTCGCGGAGATAGGGTTGAACCGGGACGGAACAATGGCAACGGGCGAAATTCAAGGCAGCAGCGACGCGGCGGGACTGGCCGCGCTGATATCGCGGGCATCCGCGGAAACCGGCGGGCGCGGCCTGCCGCCGGTCGAGCGCTGGAACCCGCCGTTCTGCGGCGATATCGACATGGAAATCCGTGCCGATGGCACCTGGTTCTATCTGGGCACGCCGATCGGCCGCGCGCCGCTGGTGCGGCTTTTTTCCACGGTGCTGCGCAAGGACGAGGACGGCAAGACCTATCTCGTGACGCCGGTCGAGAAGGTGGGCATCCGCATCGTCGATGCGCCGTTTCTGGCCGTCGAGATGAATGTCAGCGGAGAAGGGGCGGATCGCAGGCTCACCTTCCGTACGAATGTCGGCGATGTCGTCGAGGCAGGACAGGACCATCCGCTGCGCTTCGTGATCTCTGGCGAAAACAACGAGTTGAAGCCCTATCTTCTCGTGCGCGGCCGGCTGGAGGCGCTGGTCTCGCGCGCGGTCATGTATGATCTCGTCGAACTCGGCGAAGTCGTTGAAATCGATCGCGTCGAGATGTTTGCGGTGCGCTCCGGCGGCGTGGTCTTTCCGGTCATGCCGGCGGCCGAACTGGATGCGCTGTCGCGATGAGCTTTGCCCCCTACAGTGCCGCCGAATTCCGCCGTCGTGCGGTGGAGCAGATGCGGACGCTCGGCGAGGAGAGCTGGCGCGATCATGGCGACAGCCTGCTCAATCCCGGCGTTATCGAGCATATCGAGGGCATGAAGCTCAGGGATGCGGCGGTGCTGATCCCGGTCGTGGATGACGGCGACGACGCGCGCGTCATCTTCACCCAACGGACGACGACGCTCAGAAAACACTCCGGCCAGATCGCCTTTCCGGGCGGTGGCGTCGATGACGACGACGCGGATGTCGAGACGGCGGCGATGCGCGAGGCGGAGGAGGAGATCAGCCTCGACCGCCGCTTCGTCGAGCCGGTCGGCCGGCTGCCGCATTACAAGGCGTTGTCCGGGTTTTCGATTACGCCGGTGCTTGCGGTGGTGCAGCCCGGTTTCGAGCTCATCCCGAACCCGGCGGAGGTCGAGACGGTCTTCGATGTGCCGCTCTCCTTCCTGATGGATCCGCGCAATCACGAACGGGGCAGCGGCGTCTGGCTGGGCTCCGAGCGGCACTATTATCGCATGCCCTATGAGGGGCATAACATCTGGGGCATCACCGCCGGCATCGTGCGGGTGATCTATGAAAGGCTTTATGCATGACGTCTGTTTCGGGTGAGGCGTGGTTTGCCGATCCGGCGCTCCGTTCCGTGCTGGCGCTGCTCAACAGCGACGGCGGCGAGGGGCGTGTTGCGGGCGGTGCCGTGCGTAACAGCCTGATGGGCCTGCCGGTCGCCGATGTGGATATCGCCACGACGCTGAGGCCCGACGTGGTGGTCGAGCGCGCGAAGGCGGCGGGCATCAAGGCGGTGCCGACCGGCATCGAGCACGGCACGGTGACGTTGGTCATCGACGGAAAACCCTTCGAGGTGACGACCCTGCGCCGCGACGTATCAACCGACGGCCGCCATGCGGATGTCGCCTTCGGCACGGACTGGCAGACGGATGCCGAGCGGCGCGACCTCACCATCAACGCGCTTTATGCGACCGCCGATGGCGCGGTCGTCGACCTCGTGAACGGCCTGCCGGATATCGAAAGCCGCACGGTGCGCTTTATCGGCGATGCGGCGACGCGCATTGCGGAAGACCATCTGCGCATCCTGCGCTTCTTCCGTTTCTTCGCGCTCTATGGCAGCGGCCGGCCGGATGCCGATGGATTGCGCGCCTGCGCGCGGGCCAAGGGCAGCCTCGGCAAGCTCTCGGCCGAGCGGGTGTGGTCGGAGACGAAGAAGCTGCTCGCCGCGCCCGATCCGGGTCGCGCGCTACTCTGGATGCGCCAGGCCGGCGTGCTTACGGAAATCCTGCCCGAAACGGAAAAGTGGGGCATCGATGCTATTCCCGGCCTTATCGAGGCTGAAAAGGGGTTTGGCTGGGCGCCCGATGCGCTGCTGCGGCTTGCCGCCATGGTGCCGGCGGACCGGGAACGGCTGAAGGCCATGGCCGAACGCCTGCGGCTGTCCAAGGCCGAAACTGCGACGATGGATTATTGGGCATCCGCCCCCGAGATCGCGCCGAAACTCGCCGAAACGGCGTTCGACCGGCTGCTCTATCGCCACGGCCAGCAAGGGCTCATCATGCGGGTAAAGCTCGCGCTCGCTTCTGCACGCGCGCGTGGGCTCGGCGATCCCGAAGCGCTCTCCTTCGCCGGCCTTTGCCAGCGGCTGCTCGCGCGGGCACAGAAATGGCAGAAGCCATCCTTCCCGTTGAATGGCGCTGATGTGCTGGCATCCGGCATTCCGGCCGGGCCGAAGGTCGGTTCGCTTCTCGGCATCATCGAGGATGAATGGGTGGCGGGCAATTTCCATGACGGCCGGGCAAAGCTGCTTGCCCGGCTGGAAGCCCTTGCCAAAGAGGGCTGATCGTCCCGTCGTCGTCAGGCGGCGTCGGCCGCCTTCTCGTCGACGATGCGTTCCTTGATGTGATCGACCATGCTTTCGCGGATCATGGTTTCGCCGTGGGCCGAGCGCATGTGCTCGACGGCGCGACGCACGACTTCGGCATCGTCGCTGGCCCGCGTATGCCAGTCGCATCCGGGCACGAGTGAACCGCATTCAAAAAGTCTCATGACCTATCTCCTGTCGTTTCAACGGGATCAATCTAGCAGATAAGCCGGGATCGGCCAAACCGCGACACAGGGCAGAAACGAAAATCGGGCCTGTGAGTTCCCTCAAGGCCCGTCGACAGTTTCGCATCGGAAAACGCCGTCAAGCCGCGTCGTCGTCTTTCGCCCAAGCATCGAAGCAGGCGGACGACTGGAACTGTTCCGGCTTGGTGTGGTGATCGGCGAGATGGTAGACCGTGCCGCCGGCCAGCTGCCGCTTGGCTTCTTCGACGAAATAGGCGTGTGGAAGATCCATGCCGCCTTCGGCGCGCATGGTTTCGGCAAAACGGTCGAGAAAATCGGCGGATTGCGGACCGAGGTCCGCGATCGCCGCATCCTGTGATGTCGGGATCATGACTGCCTCCTCCATGGACTCATGCAAGGTGCATTCTACCACGAAGGGCGTAAAGCCGTCATCACAAGAGCGGGATTGTCATCGTGGATCTATCAGGGCCAGCGCACCACCGGCGGCAGCGACGAGAGGATGGAATCGACATTGCCGCCCGTCTTCAGGCCGAAGATCGTGCCGCGGTCGTAGAGCAGGTTGAACTCGACATAGCGGCCGCGGCGCACGAGCTGTTCGTCGCGGTCCTCCTCCGTCCAGCCATTGTTGAAGTTGTTGCGCACGATGCGCGGATAGACCATGGCGAAGGCGCGGCCGACATCCTGGGTGAAGGCGAAATCCGCCTCCCAGCCGCCAAGTTCTTCCGAGGAATGCAGCCAGTCATAGAAGATGCCGCCGGTGCCGCGCGGTTCGTTGCGGTGCTTCAGGAAGAAGTAGTCGTCGCACCACGCCTTGAACTTCTGGTGATCGGCGACCGGATGGCGGTTGCAGGTGATTTCCATCGCCTTGTGGAACAGCTGCGTATCGGGATCGTCCATCGTGCGGCGGCGGTCGAGCACCGGCGTCAGGTCCGCACCGCCGCCGAACCAGCGGCTGGTGGTGACGACCATGCGGGTGTTCATGTGCACGGCCGGCACATTGGGGTTCACGGGATGGGCGATCAGCGAGATGCCGGAGGCCCAGAAGCGCGGGTCTTCGCTCGCACCGGGAATCTGGCCGCGGAACTCCGGCGAGAACTCGCCATGGACGGTGGAGGTGTGCACGCCGACCTTCTCGAAGACGCGGCCTTCCATCATCGACATGCGGCCACCCCCGCCTTCGCCACCATCGCGCTGCCAGTCCTTGGCGACGAAACGGCCGGCGGGCAGATCGGAGAGGGGACCGGCCAGTTCGTCCTCGAGCGCCTCGAAGCTGGAGCAGATCGCGTCACGCAGGTGCTCGAACCAGGCGCGGGCGGCGTCCTTCTTGTCCTCGATGTCTTCGGGAAGGCCTTTCGGCAGGTCTGGTCGTTCCATGATGTGTCTCGCTGGGGTGTTTCCCGCTGGCGGCAAGGCCGCCGAATCGCATTTCGGTCACACTCCTTAACTTTGGGCCATTTGGCAACAAAAACGGATTTTTGGCTGGGGATGGCCGGACTCGCAAAATGCGCGGCGGCAGCCTATGTTTGCATCGTAGAATGTGCTGGCAAAAGGAAGCCTGCATGGCGCGTGTTCCAGGACCACCGCCCCTCGACGGGCTCCGCCGCCAGATCGAGCGCCGGCGGCGCGAGAAGCCCGAGCGCGAGGGCCATTTCGTGCGCGAGACCTTCTGCCTGGAGCGGCAGGCGGCGCGCGACAAGGCGCGCGAATGGTTCGACCATTGGCCGAAGGCCGCCTACTGGACCGAAGTGGAGAGCTGGCGGATGCTGGATGGCGACCGCATCGAGTTCACCATGCGCCGGCTGCCGAGCGCGGACTGACGTTTCAGGCCGCAACGCCAATGCGCCGGCTTTCCTGCGTGCGTCCGTCATAACCCCAGTTTTCCATCGCGATATCGCAGATGACGACATAGGTCACCGGATTGAGCTGCGCGCCAAGCGTTTCCTGGAGAAGCGCGTAGGCGGCAGCGATGAAACGGTCCTTTTCCTCCGGTGTGTTCGTGCCTTCGCTGATAAGGATTTCAAAGGAGGCGGCGACCGGCAGCCGGCGCGCGCCGACGGTCCAGCCGGCGATCGGCGTGTCCTCGACGAAGACGGCGGTTGCTTCCGCGCGCTTGCCGAGGATGGTGACGGCAAGGCGCGTCGCCTCGTCCTGAAGATGGAGGCGTTCATCGTCGGTAAGGTTGCGGCCGGCAAGGCGGATGTGAAGGAAGGGCATGTTCGTCTCCTGTTGTGTTGACGGGAGAAGCCTATTGCGGGATTATCGTTTTTAAAATTGAGAAGTATTACCGATATGGTTTTGGAAAACTGAATGGTCTCGCGTAATTTCGATATGGATGTGCTGCGCACCTTCGTCACCGGTGTGCGGCTCGGCAGTTTCGCCAAGGCCGCGGAAGCGCTGGGGCGCACGCCGCCGGCCGTCAGCCTGCAACTCAAGAAACTCTCCGAGCTCAGCGGCCAGACGTTGTTCACCAAGCAGGGCAGGGGCCTGGCGCTTACCGATGCGGGCGAGGCACTGTATGACTATGCCGTGCGCATCCTCGACCTCAACGACGAGGCGATGATGATGCTCGGCTCCAGTCGATCGCTGGATGGCTGGCTGCGCATCGGCATTCCGCAGGATTTTGCCGAGACCTCTCTGCCGCCGGTCCTCGGGCGCTTTTCCCGCGCCCATCCGAAATTGCGTGTCGAGGCGCGGGTTGATCGCGGTGCCAAGCTTGTTGCAGCCGTCGAGCGCGGCGATCTCGATATGGCCGTCACCTGGGGCGGGCAACGGAGTGCCCATTGCCGGCATATCGCCACACACGCCATCGCCTGGATCGCCGCACCCGACTATACGATGCAAGCCGACGCGCCGGTCCCGCTGATCGCTTTCGATCCGCCCTGTTCTTTCCGGGCCGCTGCCGTCGATGCGCTGACCGCAGCCGGCCGGGAATGGCGGCAGGTTTTTGCCAGTCCCGGTCTTGCCGGCCTTTGGGCTGCGGTAACGGCAGGGCTCGGCGTGACGATCCGCACGACGACAGGCATGCCGGCGCACCTGGTATCTCTCGATCCGCAGCGTGCCGGTCTGCCCCCGCTGGGCGATGTCGATCTGATGCTCCACACGGCCGAAGCCGTGCCGGCCGCACCCGTCGCGCGGCTGCGCGATATTCTCACGGAAATGCTCGTTTTGCCCGTATGACGCGAGCGTGATCTGCAACGTCGATTGACGGCGGGCCGTCGCCCCCTTATCTTGCGGCCATCGTCATCAATAGAAAGGCGCCGTTGCGGTTCTGAAGCACGGCTCACAGTCCTTGTTCGAACTCGCGATTGCCGTCTTCCTGATCCTCCTCAACGGGGTCTTTGCTCTTTCCGAACTTTCCATCGTTTCCGCAAGAAAGCCCCGCCTCAAGACCATGGCGGCGCAAGGCTCGCGTGGTGCCGCATCGGCGCTGAAACTCGCGGAAAATCCCGGTAAATTCCTTTCCACCGTCCAGATCGGCATCACGCTCATCGGCATTCTCGCCGGTGCGTTTTCCGGTGCGGCCCTCGGTGGCCGCCTGCGTGACATCCTTTTTGCCGAAGGCGTGCCGGACTGGCTGGCCGATCCGCTCGGCTACGGTATCGTCATTTTTCTCATCACCTTCCTCTCCGTCGTCGTCGGCGAGCTGGTGCCCAAGCAGATCGCGCTGAAGAACCCGGAGCGGTTTGCGACGCTCGTGGCGCCCGCCATGTCGCTGCTGTCGAAGATCGGCGCGCCGGCGGTCTGGATTCTCGATGCCTCGACGCGGTTGATCTTCCGCCTCACCGGCCAGCACGAGGTTTCCGAAAGCATCGTCACCGACGAGGAAATCAAGACCATCGTCGCCGAGGCGGAAGCCGCCGGTGTCATCGAGGGCGGCGAGAAGCTGATGATCGCCGGCGTCATGCGCTTTTCCGACCGCGAGGCGCGTGGCCTGATGACCCCGCGCAACGATGTCGACTGGATCGATCTCGGCGATACCGTCGAGGAAATCCACCAGCAGCTCATCGAGAGCCAGCATTCGCGCCTGCCGGTCGCCGATGGCGGGCCGGAGACGATTGTCGGCATCGTACAGAAGCGCGAACTGCTGTCGGCCATGCTGACCGGCCAGCCGCTCGATATCCGTGCCTTCATCCGCCCCGCGCCGATCGTGCCCGACACGATGGATGCGATGCGCGTGCTGGAATCGCTGCGCAGTTCCGAAGTGCCGATCCTGCTCATCCACGACGAATATGGCCACTTCGAAGGTGTCATCACGCCCGCCGACGTGCTGGAGGCGATTGCCGGCGTGTTCCGCGCCGATATCGAAGAGGGCGACGACGAGCACGCGGTGCAGCGCGAAGACGGCTCCTGGCTGATCTCCGGCTCCATGCCGATCGACGAGATGGCCGACCGCCTTGGCCTGCAATTGCCCGGCCGCCGCAGCTATCAGACGGCCGCCGGCCTCGTCATCGAATCGCTGCAGAAACTGCCCAAGACCGGCGAAATCACCGAAACCCAGGGCTGGCGTTTCGAGGTCGTCGACATGGACGGCCGCCGCGTCGACAAGCTTCTGGCAACGCGTCTGGATCCCTAAGCTTTCTCCGACAGGTCGGGCTCGAGCAATCTCGGGCCTGGGCCTTCCGTGGCGAGCGTGTCCCACGGATTGCGCAGCGGGCATTCCTGCATCGAAAGGCAGCCGCAGCCGATACAGCCGTCGATCTGGTTGCGCAGCTTGGTAAGCCGCGCGATGCGGTCGTCCAGCTGGCGGCGCCAGGTATTCGACAGCATACGCCAATCCTCAGCCGTCAGGGGCCGATCATGCGGCAGCACGGACAGCGCGTCCGCGATCTCCGACAGCGGAATGCCGGTGCGCTGCGCGACCTTGATGACCGCGACGCGGCGCAGGATGCTGCGCGGATAACGCCGCTGGTTGCCGCGGTTGCGCTGGCTGCGGATCAGCCCTTTCGTCTCATAAAAATGCAAGGTGGAAACCGCCACTCCGCTGCGCTCGGCGACCTCGCCGACGCTGAGTTCCCAATGTATTTTGCTGTTCGGATATTTTTCCGTCACGACTGTTGACCTCAACTATGCTTGAGGTTTTATACCATGGGCTCCCTGATTTCAAACGGAGCCCAGACGCATGACAGACAGACTGACCATCGCCCTCATCTATGGCAGCGGCCGCAAGGGACGCTTTGCCGACAAAATCGCGGGATGGCTGGAGCCGGAACTCATCGGTTCCCATCACTACAACATCATTCGGGTCGATCCGGCGGAACTCACCTTCACGCCCGGCGGTCTCGATGCGGCTTCGGCAAAAATGGTGGAGAGCCGGATCGCGCAGGCGGATGCCTTCCTTGTGGTGACCCCGGAATACAACCACGGCTACCCGGCCGCGCTGAAGGCGATCATCGACAGCTGCTTCGGACCATGGCACGCCAAGCCTGTCGCCTTCATTTCCTATGGCGGCGTTTCCGGCGGACTGCGCGCCGTCGAGCAGCTGCGGCTGGTCTTTGCCGAACTGCACGCGGTGGCGATCCGCGAGACGGTCAGCCTGGCCTATGCTTCCACGCAGTTCGACCCGGCCGGCAATCCTTTCCTTCCCGATCAGCTGAATGGTCATCTTGCCCTGCTGATGAAGCGCCTGAACTGGTGGGCCGACGCGCTGAAGGCAGCGCGCATCGCAACGCGTTACGACGAGGCGGCGGCATGAAACCGGAGCACTATGCCGTGGCGGAAATCGCCCGCTCGCCGCAAGAGCGCTGGCGCAATGCGACGCTGCTCTTCGTCAGTACGCTGACCATCATGTCGGGTGCGACGATCTCCGCCTCCCTGCCGGGCATTGCTGCCCGGTTTTCCGAGGTGGAAAATGTCGCGCTGCTCAGCCGGCTGGTTTTGACGCTGCCGGCCGTGTTCATCGCGCTGTTTTCACCGGCGGCGGGTTTCCTCGTCGATCGCTTCGGCCGCAAGCCCCTGCTGCTGGCCTCGCTCGCTCTCTTCACCGTTGCGGGCGCCTCCGGGCTGGTTCTCGATACGCTGCCCGGCCTGCTCGTCGGCCGCGCCGTGCTCGGCCTTGCCGTCGGCGGCATCATGACGGCGACGACGGCATTGGTCGGTGACTTCTTCCAGGGGCCGGCGCGGGATCGGTACATGGGCCTGCAGCAGGCCTTTGTCGGCATCGGTGGCACACTCTTCCTGACGGGTGGCGGCTTCCTTGCGGAAATCCATTGGCGCGGGCCGTTCTTCATCTACACCGTGGCGATCCTGCTGCTGCCGGCCGCCATCGCCTTCCTGCCGGAGCCGCGCCGGGTTCGTCCCGCCGTTGCGACGGCAGGCGAAGGCGGCCTCGACGGGCGCAGGACCGTGCTGCTCGGCCTGCTGTTCGTCGCGGCCGCGATCAACATGATCGCTTTCTACATGATCCCGACGCAGCTGCCGTTCTATCTGGAGCATCTTGGCTTTACTGCCCCCAGCCTTGCCGGGGCCGCGATTGGTGCGGGGCAACTCGTCGGTGTCGTCAGCTCGCTGGTCTTTGCACCGGTCCGCCGGCGGATCGGCCTGATGGGCGTGTTCGCCCTCGGCTTCGTCTCCTCGGGTCTATCCTTCCTGCTGCTGTCGAGCGCAGAAAGTTATGGCAGCGTCCTGGCCGCCATGGCCGTTTCGGGGATTTGCATGGGCACGATCATGCCGAACTTCGCTGCCAGTGCCATGCTGCTTGCGCCACCCGCCCTGCGCGGCCGGATCTCGGGGCTTCTGGTTTCCAGCATCTTCGCCGGGCAATTCCTGTCGCCGATCGTCTCGCAGCCGCTGATCAGCGCGTCCGGTTACGGCACGGCCTATGCCGTGGTCGGGACGGTCGTGCTGGTGCTCGGCATCGTGGCCTTGCTTGTCCGCCTTTCCCGGTGGGGTGATGGCTAGCTCAGGAAAACCCGGTCTGGCGCAGCGCTTCGCCGCAGATCATCGCGGCGGAGAGCGCGACATTGATCGAGCGTTGCCCCTCGACCATGGGAATGAGCACGCGGCCGTCGGCGATATCATGCACCCGGTCCGGCACGCCGGCGCTTTCGCGGCCGAAGAGCAGGATGTCATCCGGCCGGTAGGCGAAATCCGTATAGAGCCCGGCGGCCTTGGTGGAGGCGAGCACGATGCGGCGGCCGCTCGTCTGCCGCCACGCCTCGAACTGGTCCCAGCTGACATGACGCGTCAGCGTCACGGCCGCGAGATAGTCCATGCCGGCGCGCTTCAGGTTGCGGTCGGACAGGTCGAAACCGGCCGGCTCGATGATATCGACGGCGAGCCCCAGGCAGGCGGCAAATCGCAGGATCGTGCCGGTATTGCCGGCAATATCGGGTTGGTAGAGGGCGATGCGGAGTTCGGACATGGCTCGGGGGTAGCCGGGATGTGGCTGGAAGGCAACAGAATTGGCCTCAGATGCGAATTTGCGACGAAGTCACTGGCAAATTGCGCCGTTTCGGGTTACCCAAGCTACATCTTCAACGCGAGAACAGGGAGGATCATGATGGATATGACACGTCGACAGCGCCTCCCGGCTGGAATCACGCCACTTCTCGCGTAGGCACCTCGCCGCCAAAATTCCCTTCGCAGACCCATTTCAATTCGCCGTGTGACGCCATTCGTCGCCCCGCGGTCATCCTACCGGAACCCCGTTCCCGACTGCGCCCGTTTTGCGCCGTCCGCCCGGTTCCGTCATTTGATATTACGGAGATAGCCATGTTCGGCTGGTTCGAAAGACGTTTGAATCCCTATCCTTCCGAGGCTCCCTCGCTTCCGCCGAAGGGCCTGTTCGCCTTCCTGTGGCATTATACCAAGCCGGCGGCGCCTTGGCTGTTCGTGCTCGGTTTCTGCTCGATGGCGCTCGGCATCGCGGAAGTGCTGCTGTTCCAGTTCCTCGGCAATATCGTCGACTGGCTTTCGGCGGGTGATCCCCACACGTTCCTGGCCCGCGAGGGCGGAACGCTGGTCTGGATGGCCGTGCTGCTGCTCGTCCTCATTCCGGGTTTTGGCGCGCTGCATACGATGACCATGCATCAGGCGCTCGCGGGCAATTTCCCGATGATCGCCCGCTGGCAGATGCACCGCTACCTCATCCGCCAGAGCATGACCTTCTTCTCCAACGAGTTCGCCGGCCGCGTCTCGACGAAGGTGATGCAGACGGCGCTTGCGGTGCGCGAAACCGTAATGAAGATCATCGATGTCTTCATCTATGTGGTGAGCTACTTCATCTCGATGATCGCGATCATCGCCGCGGCGGACCTGCGTCTTGTCGTGCCGCTGCTCGTGTGGTTCGTCGTCTATGTCTCGATCCTGCGCTATTTCGTGCCGAAGCTCATGCGGATTTCGCGCGAGCAGGCGGATGCGCGCTCGATGATGACGGGCCGGATTGTCGACAGCTACACCAACATCGCGACCGTCAAGCTGTTCTCGCATGCCGGCCGGGAGGAGACCTATGCCCGCGACGGCATGGATGAGTTCCTCCAGACCGTGCACGCGCAGATGCGCAAGATCACGCTGTTCAACATCGCGATCGACATCAACAACGTGCTGACGATGTTCTTCACGGCGGCGATCGGCATCTATTTCTGGATGCACGGCGATGTCTCGGTCGGTGCGGTGGCGGTGGCCATGGGTCTCGTCATGCGCATCAACGGCATGTCGCAGTGGGTGATGTGGGAAGTGACCGCGCTGTTCGAGAATATCGGCACGGTCTATGACGGCATGGGCATGATGACCAAGCCGCACGACATCCAGGACAAACCCGAAGCACCGGTTCTGCCGGACGCCAAGGGCGCCATCGCCTTCGATCACGTCCGCTTCCACTACGGCAAGAACAAGGGCGTGATCGAGGACCTGTCGCTCACGATCGGTGCCGGCGAGAAGGTCGGCCTTGTCGGCCGCTCGGGGGCGGGCAAGACGACGCTGATGAACGTGCTCCTGCGCTTCTACGATCTGGAGTCCGGCAAGATCACCATCGACGGCAGGGATGTCGCGACGGTGACGCAGGACAGCCTGCGCTCGCAGATCGGCGTGGTCACGCAGGACACGTCGCTCCTGCACCGCTCGATCCGCGACAACATCGCCTACGGCAAGCCGGAGGCAACGGATGCGGAGATCATCGAGGCGGCAAGACGGGCGAATGCCTGGGACTTCATCGAAAGCCTCACCGACCAGCAGGGTCGCACCGGCCTCGATGCCCAGGTCGGCGAGCGTGGCGTGAAGCTCTCGGGCGGCCAGCGCCAGCGCATCGCGATTGCCCGCGTCTTCCTGAAGGACGCGCCGATCCTGGTGCTGGACGAGGCGACCTCGGCGCTCGATTCGGAAGTCGAGGCGGCGATCCAGGACAACCTCTTCGCCCTCATGCAGGGCAAGACGGTGATCGCCATCGCCCACCGCCTGTCGACGCTGACGGAGATGGACCGCATCGTCGTGCTCGACAAGGGCCGCCTCTCCGAGACCGGCACCCACGCCGAGCTCGTCGCCACGGGCGGCATCTACGCCGACCTCTGGACCCGCCAGTCGGGCGGGTTCATCGCCGACGACGCGGCCGAGGCGGAAGCAGCGGCGGAGTAGGCGGAGTAAAGGAAACGGAAAACCCCGGCCGAAAGCCGGGGTTTTCTCACCTATTCTTATCTATTGGGATCGGCCTGCAAAACTGCTATCTTGGCAAAAGCAAGGAGCAATCTCATGGCGACGATCACCATTTCCCTGCCGGAAACCCTAAAGACTTTTGTCGAAAGCCAGATGGAAACGAAGGGTTACGGCAATGTCAGCGAATATTTCCGCAGCCTCCTGCGCGATGCCCAGGAGAAGGAGAAAGAGGCGCGCCTAGAGGCTTTGCTGCTCGAAGGCCTCGCCTCCGGTAACGGTGAGGTGCCTGACGCCGCCTTCTGGGCGGATTTGAAGGCCGAAGCTGCCCAACTCCTTGCCGCTCGCCCGCGCAAGAGCGGTGCGCGTTGAACACGGTCGTCCTTCTCGCTGCTCGTGCCGATATTCTGCGGCAAGTCGGCTATTTCATCGAGATCGGACAAGACCATGTGGCGGACCGTTTCCTTGCCGCAACGCAGATCGCTATCGAAGAACTTTCCCACACGCCGCATGCTGGTCCACTGCGGCTAATGAAGAATCCCCAGTTAAGTGGCCTTCGGACGTGGTCCGTCGATGGTTTCGACGATGTGAAGATTTACTACGTCGCTACGAATGAAGAACTCAGGATCGTCCGGGTCCTCCACGGACGGCGGGATATCGAGCGGATTCTCGAACAATAAGGCTCCGCGCCACCTTTCCGATCTTTAATTTGCCCGTCATCCAAAACAGCCTATATCCAAAGCATGATCTTCCGCCCGCTTTTCTCCTTCTTCGAGACCTGGATTCAGCCCTTCGCGCGGCGTGATGATCTGCGGCCGCCGCAGGGGTTGATGGCGTTCGTCTGGTTCTATGTCGGGCAGGCCAAGGCGCCGTTTGCGGCTTTGCTGGTGCTTGGCGGCATCACAGCGGGTATCGAGGCGGCGACCTTCTGGTTCGTCGGGCGGCTGGTCGATATGCTGGCGACGGTGACGCCGGGCGAGGGGTGGAGCGGGCTGCTTTCGGCGCATGGGCCGGAGCTGCTTGTGATGCTCGGCCTGATTGGTGTCGTGCGCTTCGTCGTGGCCTTCCTGACGGCGCTGATCGATCAGCAGGTGATCACGCCGGGTTTCTACAATCTGGTGCGCTGGCAGTCCTATGTGCATGTCGCGCGCCAGTCGCTCTCCTTCTTCCAGAACGATTTCTCCGGGCGGATCGTCACGAAGGTCTGGTCGGCGGGGCAGGCGACGGGCGACGTCATCACCTCCTTCATGGAGAGTATATGGTTCGTCTCGATCTATACGGTCTCGACGCTCGTGCTGCTGGGGCAACTCGACTGGCGGCTGGCAGCGGTGCTGCTTATCTGGCTGTCGATCTTCGCGGTGCTCGCGCGTTATTTCGTGCCGCGCATCCGCGAGCATGCGCGCCAATCGGCCGAAGCGGGCTCGATGATCAGCGGCCGCATGGTCGATGCCTATTCGAACATCCAGACGCTGAAACTGTTCGGCCGCGACGATGCGAACGATCGCTACATGCGCAACGGTTTCGACATCTTCCAGACGACGATCCTGAACTTCACGCGGCTGCTGACGTCGCTGCGCGCCTCGCTCGCCTTCCTGTCGGGCCTGATGATCGCGGGCATGGCGGTGCTGTGCATCCATCTCTGGCTGACCGGCATCATCAGCTCGGGCGCCGTGGCGTTCACCATGGCACTGGTGCTGCGGCTGAACTTCCTGCTGAACCGGCTGATGACGCAGCTCAACAGCATCATGCGCAATATCGGCACGATCCAGAATTCCGCGGACCTGATCTCCCAGCCGATCGGCCTCGTCGACCGGCCGGGTGCCAAGGTCATGACGGTGGCGCATCCCGAAATCCGCTTCGACCATGTGCGCTTCCACTACGGCCGCGCATCCGGCGTCATCGACGATCTGACGCTTGTCGTGCGCCCGGGAGAGAAGGTCGGCATCGTCGGCCGCTCGGGGGCCGGAAAGTCGACGCTCGTCAACCTGCTTCTGCGTTTCTATGATCTGGAAGGCGGGCGCATCCTGGTTGGCGGCGCGGATATCGCCGCTGTCACGCAGGAGAGCCTGCGCGCCAATATCGGCATGGTCAGCCAGGATACGGCGCTGTTGCACCGCTCTATCCGCGACAACATCCTCTTCGGCAATCCCGATGCCAGTGAAGCGCAGATGATCGAGGCGGCGAAAAAGGCCGAGGCGCATGATTTCATTCTCTCGCTGGAGGACCAGCGCGGCCGCACCGGCTATGATGCCCATGTCGGCGAGCGCGGCGTGAAGCTGTCCGGCGGCCAGCGCCAGCGCATCGCCATTGCCCGCGTCATGCTGAAGGATGCGCCGATCCTCGTGCTCGACGAGGCGACCTCGGCGCTCGACAGCGAAGTCGAGGCCGCGATCCAGTCGAACCTCGAACGTCTCATGCGCGGCAAGACCGTGCTTGCCATCGCCCATCGGCTCTCCACTATCGCCGCGCTTGATCGCCTGATCGTCATGGATCGCGGCCAGATCGTGGAGGAGGGGAGCCATGCCGAGCTCGTCGCCAAGGGCGGGCTTTATGCGGATCTCTGGTCGCGTC
>NZ_CAMLFY010000004.1 GCF_946479415.1 uncultured Shinella sp.
CCTCGCGGGCCGCCTGCGTGCCGGTCTGCATGGCGACGCCGACATCGGCCTGGGCAAGTGCGGGCGCATCATTGGTGCCGTCACCGCACATGGCAATCAGCCGGCCGCCCTGCTGCTCGCGCCTGATATAGGCGAGCTTGTCCTCGGGCGTGGCCTGGGCGAGGAAATCGTCGACGCCGGCTTCCGAGGCGATGGCCGCGGCGGTGACGGGGTTGTCGCCCGTCACCATGACGGTGCGGATGCCCATGGCACGCAGCGCCGCGAAACGGTCCTTGATGCCGGGCTTCACCACGTCCTTGAGATGGATGACGCCGAGCAGGCGCGGGCCATCGGCGACGGCGAGCGGCGTGCCGCCGCTGCGAGCGACCATCTCGACGGCCCGGCGGAATTCGTCCGGCGCATCACTTTCGGCCACGCCGGCAAAGCGCAATACCGCATCGACCGCACCCTTGCGCAGCTGTCGCCCGCCGATGTCAACGCCGGACAGACGGGTTTCGGCGGTGAACTCGATGACGGCGTCGAAACGGGCTTCCGGCTGAACCACACCGAATTCGCCTGTGGCGAGCGCCACCACGGAACGGCCCTCCGGCGTCTCGTCGGAGAGGCTCGCGATCAGCGCCGCCTCGGCGAGTTCCTTCTGCGCCACGTCGGGTGCGGCCAGAAAATCGCTCGCCATGCGGTTGCCGAAGGTGATCGTACCGGTCTTGTCGAGCAGCAGCGTATCGACGTCGCCGGCAGCCTCCACGGCGCGGCCGGAGGTGGCGATGACGTTGAAGCGCACGAGGCGGTCCATGCCGGCAATACCGATGGCCGAGAGCAGGCCGCCGATGGTGGTCGGGATGAGCGTGACGAGCAGCGCCGCCAGCACCGTCACCGTCAGCACCGTGCCGGAATAGCCGGCAAGGCCCCAGATGGCGACGCAGACGAAGAGGAAGATCAGCGTGAGGCCGGACAGGAGGATCGACAGCGCGATCTCGTTCGGCGTCTTCTGGCGCTGCGCGCCCTCGATGAGCGCGATCATGCGGTCGACGAAGGAGGAGCCGGGCGCGACGGTGATCTTCACCTTGATCTCGTCTGACAGCACTTGCGTGCCGCCAGTTACGGCCGAACGGTCGCCGCCGGATTCGCGGATGACGGGCGCGGATTCGCCGGTAATGGCGCTTTCGTTGACCGAGGCGACGCCCTCGATCACCTCGCCGTCGCCCGGAATGAGCTCGCCGGCCGCGACGAGCACGATATCGCCGACAACGAGGTTTGGCGCGGCGATGGTTTCTATCGTGCCCGAAGCGGTGAGCCGGCGGGCGACGAGTTCGGATTTGGTGCGCTTCAGGCTATCGGCCTGCGCGCGGCCGCGCCCCTCGGCGACGGCCTCCGCGAAGGTCGCGAAAAGCACGGTGAACCAGAGCCAGGCGGCGATCTGGCCGGAAAAGCCGGCCTCGGCACTGCCCGTGAAGAGGTCGCGCAGGAAGAGCACGGTGACGACGGCGGCGACGGCTTCGGTGACGAAGATCACCGGATTGCGCACGAGGTGGCGCGGATCGAGCTTGACGAAGGCGTCGCGGGCGGCGGGCAGCAGGATAGCCGGATCGAGCAGGCTTACGGCGTGATGGTCCTTTGACATGGAAATATCCTTAGAAGGTCTGGCCGGCGAGCATGGCGAAGTGCTCGACGATGGGACCGAGGGCGAGGGCCGGGAAGAATTGCAGGCCGCCGAGGATGAGGATGATGCCGATGAGCAGGCCGACAAAGAGCGGACCGTCCGTCGGGAAGGTGCCGGAGGATGGCGGGGCTTTCACCTTGACGGCAAGTGATCCCGCGATCGCCATGACCGGCACGACATAGGCGAAGCGGCCGAGCAGCATGGCGATGCCGAGCGTCGTGTTGTACCAGACGGTATTGCCCGTCAGCCCGCCGAAGGCCGAGCCGTTGTTGGCAGCCGCCGAGGTATAGGCATAGAGGATCTCCGACAGGCCGTGCGGACCCGCCGTACCGATGCTGGCGACGGCGAAGGGCAACAAGGCGGAAATCGCAGTAAAACCGAGAATGGCGAGCGGCAGCACGAGCACGGCGAGCATGGCATATTTCATCTCGCGGCCCTCGATCTTCTTGCCGAGGAATTCCGGCGTGCGGCCGACCATCAGCCCGGACACGAAGACGGAGAGCAGCGCGAAGACCAGCATGCCGTAGAGGCCGGAGCCGACACCGCCCGGCAGCACTTCGCCGAGCTGCATCAGGAACATCGGCACGAGACCGCCAAGCCCGGTGAAGGAGCCGTGCATGCCGTTGACGCCGCCATCCGAAAGACCGGTCGTGACGGCGGCATAAAGCGCGGTCATCGCCTGGCCAAAACGGACCTCCTTGCCCTCCATGTTGCCGAGTGCCGGATCGACGCCGACAGCTGTCAGGATCGGATTGCCGGCGGCCTCCGCCCAGTAGATCACGGCGACACCCGCTATCAGCAGGACGGCCATGGCGCTGATGATCGCCCAGCCCTGCCGGCGGTTGCCGACGAGTTCGCCGAACGTATAGACGAGCGCGGCCGAGATCGACAACATGGCGAATATGTTGAGATAATTGGCGAAAGCCGTCGGGTTTTCGAACGGGTGCGCGGCATTGACGTTGAAGAAGCCGCCACCATTGGTACCGAGCTGCTTGATCGCCTCCTGGCTGGCGACCGGGCCGAGCGAGAGGGTCTGGCTTGCCCCCTCCAGCGTCGTTGCCGTGACGGAGGCGTCCAGCGTCTGCGGCAGGCCCATGGCGACGAAGGCGAGCGCGACGATCACGGCCATCGGCAGCAGCACGTAGAGTGTCGCCCTTGTCATATCGACCCAGAAATTGCCGAGCGTCGCGGTCTTCGACCGGGCAAGCGCCCGCGTCAGCGCGATGGCGAGCGCCATGCCGGTGGCGGCGGAGAGGAAATTCTGCACTGTCAGGCCGGCCATCTGGCTGAAATGGCTGAGCGTCGTTTCCCCGCCATAGTTCTGCCAGTTGGTGTTGGTGACGAAGGAGACCGCCGTGTTGAAGGCGAGGTCCGGCGCCATGCCGGCAAAACCCTGCGGGTTGAGCGGCAGATAGGCTTGCAGGCGCAGGATCGCGTAGAGCGCGACGAAGCCGGCGATGGAAAAGGCAAGCATCGAGAGCGTATAGGCCAACCAGCCCTGCTCCTTGCCCGGCGAGATGCCGGAGATGCGGTAGAGGTCGGCCTCGAGGCGCCCGAGCACCGGCGACAGCGCGGTGCGCTCGCCGGCGAAGACGCGGGCCATATAGAGGCCGAGCGGCTTGATGGTGACGAGCACCACGAGGAAGAAGAGGGCTATCTGCAGCCACCCGATCATGGTCATGGGGTTCTCCTGGAACTCAGAAGCGTTCGGGTCGCAGCAGCGTGACCACGAGATAGACGCCAAGTGCTACGGCGACGAGAAGACCGAAAAGCGGTTCGAGCATCATCGTCTCCCTCACAGCCGGTCGAGCGCGCGGGCATAGGCGGCAAAGACGAGGAAGGTGCCGCAGCCGAGCGCGAGAAATATGAAATCGGACATGTCCGTTCTCCTGTTTATGCGGAGGACAGACTAGGCGCGGCACAGGTCAGGTTTCGATTGGGAAGGCGGGCTGGCGGCATAAGGAAAAGATAAAGACCCCTGCCCTCATATTTTTTCGAAGGATGATGGAATAATCCCTGGAGGGCCGGTGTCTTGACATTGGCGGCACGGAAAAAGTCGCCGTAACGATGGGAGACGACCATGAAGTTGCTGATCCTTTTGCCATTCGCCGTTGCCGCTTTCGCCGGTAGCGCTTTTGCCGCCGAACCCTTCAAGACGGTCAAGACCGACAAGGGCGAGGTTCTCGCCGGCGACAAGGGCATGACGCTCTATACGTTCAAGAAGGACGAAAAGGGCGAATCCTACTGCTACGATAAATGCGCCGCCAACTGGCCGCCGGCCATCGCCGCTTCCGATGCGAAGGCGGAAGGCGCATACTCGCTCGTCACCCGCAAGGATGGCGCCAAACAATGGGCCAAGGATGGCATGCCGCTCTATTATTGGGTCAAGGACATGAAGGAAGGCGATGCGACCGGCGACGGCGTGAACGGCGTCTGGAATGTCGCCAAGCCCTGACCAGCCGCAGAAGACTGACGATGGCAGGCGGGAGGGCATCGCCTCCCCGCCGCTGTCCTTCGACGCCCAGATTCTGGCGCTTCTCCCGCAGCTCCGGCGCTATTCGCGCAGCCTGACGCGCTCGGATGCCGAGAGCGAGGACCTGCTGCAGGATTGCGTCGAGAAGGCGCTCGTCAATCGCGCGCAATGGCGCGGCGCGAATATCCGCGCCTGGGCCTATCGCATCATGACCAATCTTCATCTCAACGCGCGCCGCGCCGTCGCCCGCCGCCCCTCCGTCGGCATCGAAGAAGCGGAGGGTATCGCGTCGAACACGCTTCCCGCCGATCCGCTGGAGCGCAACCGGCTGGTGCGGGCGCTGGAAGACCTGCCCAACGATGCGCGGGCGGTGTTGATGCTGGTGGCGGTGGAAGGGCATTCCTATCAGGAGGTCGCCGATATCATGGACATCCCGCTCGGCACCGTCATGTCGCGCCTGTCGCGCGCGCGCCAGATGCTGCGGCAAAAGCTGCAGGAGGAAAACGTGATTCACTTGCGGAGCCCGAAATGAGCGAGACGCATCCCGTTGCCAAAGCCGACCTGCACGCCTATGCCGACGGCCTGCTCGATGAGGCCGCGCGCCGGCGCGTGGAAGCCCATCTCGCCGAACACCCGGAAACCGCGCGCATGGTCGCCGACTGGCAGGCGCAGAACGATGGGCTGCGCAGTGCCTTTGCCGGCTATGCCACCACCCGGCCGTCCGATCTCCAGCTCGTCGCAGGTGCGAGCACCGCAAGCCCGCCGCGCCGCCTTACGATGGCGGCGGCCGCCGTGCTGGTCTTCGCGCTCGGCGGCCTTGCCGGTCATTTCGGGCCTGTGCTTTTCGGGAAACCCACGACGCAGACGGCGATCGAGGCACTGCCGCAGGAAGCGCGCAACGCCTATCTGATCTATGCAAGCGAAGTACGCCATCCCGTCGAAGTCTTCGCGGATCAGGAAGCACATCTGGCAACGTGGCTGGGAAAACGCCTCGCCATCGATGACATGAAGGTGCCGAACCTCCAGACGCTCGGCTTCAAGCTCGTCGGCGGCCGCCTCCTGCCGGTCGCGGACAAGCCGGGCGCGATGTTCATGTACGAAAACGAGACCGGCCAGCGCATCACCGTGCTGGTGGGGCGCAACGACGACAACCGCGAGACCAGCTTCCGCTTCGCCTCGGCGGAGAATGTCGAAACCTTCTACTGGATCGACGGCGCGCTCGGTTATGCCGTGACCGGCGACATCCCCCGCGACCTGCTCCAGCAGATCGCCGAGGAATGTTACCGGCAGTTCCCGACCTGAGAGGTGCCGACCGCGTTACGGCCGGAACGTATAGGTCGCAATCGACTCCGGCTTCATCTCGATGGAGAAGCCCGGCAGCGACGGCGGCATATAGGCGGCGTTCTCGATGCGGCAGGGATCGAGGAAGTGCTCGTGCAGATGGTCGACATACTCGATCACGCGACCATCCTTGGTGCCCGACACGGCAATATAGTCGATCATCGAGAGATGCTGGACATATTCGCAGAGCCCGACGCCGCCGGCATGCGGCCAGACCGGCAGGCCGTATTTCGCGGCCATCAGCAGCACGGCCAGCACCTCGTTCAGACCACCCATGCGGCAGGAATCGATCTGCACGATGTCAATCGCGCCGCCGGCGATCATCTGCTTGAAGACGATGCGGTTCTGGCACATTTCGCCGGTTGCCACCTTCACGGGACGGATCGCGTCGCGGATCGCCTTATGGCCGGCGATATCATCGGGGCTCGTCGGCTCCTCGATGAAGAACGGCTTGTAGGGCTGCAATTCCTTCACCCAGTCGATCGCCTGGCCGACCTCCCAGATCTGGTTGGCGTCGATCATCATGGTGCGGTCGTCGCCGATCACCTCGCGGGCAATGCGCAGGCGCCGCTTGTCGTCCTCAAGGTCGCGGCCGACCTTCATCTTGATATGCGTGAAACCCTGATCGACGGCCTCCTGGCAGAGACGGCGCAGCTTCTCGTCGTCATAGCCGAGCCAGCCGGCCGAGGTCGTGTAGCAGGCGTAGCCTTCGTTTTCGAGCGTCGCGATACGCTCTGCCTTGCCGATCTCAGCCTTCTTCAGGATGGCCAGCGCCTCGTCCGGCGCCAGCGCGTCCGTGAGGTAGCGGAAGTCGACAATATCGAGGATTTCCTCCGCGCTCATCTCCGCGACGAGGCGCCAGACCGGCTTGCCGGCCTGCTTGGCGAGCAGGTCCCAGACCGCATTGACCACCGCACCCGTCGCCAGGTGCATCGCACCCTTGTCCGGGCCGATCCAGCGCAGCTGGCTGTCACTCGTCACATGGCGCCAGAAACGGCCGGGATTTTCGCGCACCCAGTCGAGATCGAGGCCGACGACGAGATGCTTCATCGCATCGATCGCCGCGCAGCAGATCTCGTTGCCGCGGCCGATGGTGAAGGTCAGGCCGTGGCCTTCCAGCCCCGCTTCGTCCGTGCCGAGCACGACATAGGCGGCCGAATAATCCGGATCGGGGTTCATGGCATCCGAGCCGTCGAGGCTCTGCGAGGTGGGAAAGCGCAGGTCGATGGAGCGGAGGCTGGTGATCTTGGTCATGGGAGCGGCCCTTGGAAATGGTCGGATTGGCCGTCGGCGTCCTGCCGACGGCCGTTGATCGGTCAGATGGTCCAGCCGCCGTCGATGGCGTAGGCCTGGCCCGTCGTGTAGGTGGCGCCGGCGAGATAGACGGCGAGGTCGGCGATTTCTTCCGGCGTGCCGATGCGGCCGATCGGCTGGCGGGCGATGAAGGCGGCGCGCGCGGCCTCGAAATCGCCCTGCGCGCGCAGGCGGTCCTGCAGCGAAGGGCTTTCCACCGTGCCGGGGCAGATTGCGTTGCAACGGATGCCCTGGGCGACATAGTCGGCGGCGACCGACTTGGTGAGGCCGACAACGGCGGCCTTGGTGATGGTGTAGGCAGCGCGGTTCGGCACGCCCTTCATGCTGGAGGCGACGGAGGCCATGTTGATGATCGCGCCGTCCTTCTTCTCCAGCATCGCCGGCAGCACGGCGCGGATCATACGCACCATGGCGCGGACATTGAGATCGAAGGCGAAGTCGAGATCCTTGTCCGGCATGTCGAGGATCGAGCCTGCATGCACGAAGCCGGCGCAGTTGAAGAGAACATCGAACGGGCCGGTCGCGGCGACGACGCGGTTGACGGCGCCCGCATCGAGCACGTCAAGCACGTAGGTCTCGATATTGGCCTCGGTCGCGAGGCTCTTCAGCGCTTCGGCGTTGATGTCGGTCGCGATGACCTTGGCGCCGGCGCGCGCGAAGGCGAGTGCGCTCGCCCGGCCGATCCCCTGGCCGGCGGCAGTGAGGAGGACACGCTTGTTTTCGAGGGAAAGGCTCATGGTTTCTCCTTGCGTAGGGCGTCAGGCGCTCGGGCGGCGCTCGACGACATAGATATGGTCGGCGGCGAGGACGACCTCGCCCTTCTGGTTGATGACCTCGGTGCGCTCGATGACGCGGCCGGAGCCGGCGCGTTTCGGATCGTCTTCCTTGGCCGATATCGTCACGCGGGTGTGAATCGTATCGCCGATGAAGACGGGTCTGACAAAACGCATCCTGTCATAGCCGTAGGAAAAGGCGACCGGATTGATGACGCTCGCCGTCAGGCCGACTCCAATGGAGAAGACCATGGTGCCGTGCGCGATGCGCTGGCCGAACGGCTGTGTCTTCATGAACTCGGCATCCATGTGATGCGGGAAGAAATCGCCGGTATGGCCGGCATGCACCACGAAATCCGTCTCGGTGATCGTGCGCCCGCTCGTTTTGCGCCCCTCGCCGATCGCGTAGTCCTCGAAATATTTGACCTGTTCCATCTGCTATTCCTGTTCAGGGTCGCGTGGCAAGCGGTGTGGCGGGGGCAGCACTGGAGGCATAAGCGGCCTCGACGAGCGCCATGGTCATCCAGGCATCCTCGACCGAAGAGACGAGCTCGGCGTCTTCGCCTGAAACGAAACGCTGAAGATTGGCCATGCGGCCGACGAAGGCATCGGGGAACCATGTGCCCTGAAGCGGCACCGCCACCCAGCCATCGCCGCCCTTCGGATAGATTTCCAGAATATCCGGCTCGCCGCGCGGATAATCGAGATTGACGCCAAGCTGGAGATAGGCCGCACCCTCGGTACCCGAAACGCGAAACTCGCAGGCCTGATGCCGGCGGCCGAATTTGTGGTCGTGGTTGATCGACAGCGCGCAGCGCACCCGCTCGCCATAGTCGAGGATCGCGGTGGTGCGCGTCTGCGCCATCTTGTGGTTCGGATGACCGATCGACTTTGCGTGTACACCCTGCGGATCACCCAGGATCTGGCGAATGGCGTCGAGATAGTGAATCGAGTGCATGGCGATCTCGATGCGCGGCAGGCCTTCGAGGAAGGACCACAGTTCCCACGGCGTATCGAGCGCCAGATAGACGTCGAAATCGACGACCTCGCCCAGCAACCCCTTGGCGATCGCGTCCTTCAATGCCAGCAGCATCGGTGCGAAGCGGAGCTGGAAATTGACGGCCGCCTTCAGCTTCTTGTCGCGGCAGATGCGCAGGATTTCCGTCGCCGCCGCAAGATCGGAGCCCATCGGCTTCTGGATCAACGCCGCCGCACCGTCCGGCAGAGCCGCGAGCACCTTGGCATGGGCCGCCGGCGGGGTGGCAAGATCGAAGATCGCGCCTTCAACGGAGGCCGCTTCCTCCACCGTGCGATAGGCCGCGACGCCCCATGTTTCGGCCAATGCCTTGGCCTTGTCATGGTCGGGATCATAGACCCCGGCGATCGGAAACCCTCCCTTTCGATAAGCCGGATAATGCGCGTCGCCGACGATCGAACCGGCACCGAAGGTGACGATCGGACGGGAATTGGTGGGCAGCGGCCAGGATTGAGCGAGCGACTTGGGATCAAAGGACATGGGGGACCTCTTGATGATGAGGCTGCGCCTTACCCCCCTCTGCCCTGCCGGGCATCTCCCCCACAAGGGGGGAGATTGGATGGAGCAGTGCCTTGCCCATCTCCGGCATTGCTGGGGGAGTGAGGTGCTGGCTTCTTGCAGATCTCCCCCCTTGTGGGGGAGATGCCCGGCAGGGCAGAGGGGGGTGAACCACGGCAATAATCTCACGCATGAAAGAACACCTCTTCCATGTTCGCCCACCATTCGCCTTCCTTGCGAGTGTCGAGCGGTGCCTGGCAGGGCATGCAGACGGCCCACCATTCCTGCGTCTTCGGGGCTGCGGCCATCTTCGCCATGTCGGCGGCGTAGTCGGCGCCGTGATATTCGAAGAACGAGAACAGCAGGTTCTCCGGCTCCTTCAGGAAGATCGAATAGTTCCTGATATTGCAGGCCGAAATCCGCGCCAGCACTTCTGGCCAGACGGCGGCGTGCAGGCGTTTGTACTCTTCGATCTTCTCCGGCCTGACGCCGATCACCATGCCGATGCGCTGCATGTCTCAGGCTCCCTTGCGGATTTCGTGCTCGAATTCGCCAATCGAGCGGGCGCGGATAGCGTCCCAGTCCCAATCGATGCCGAGGCCGGCCGTCATCGGCGCGAGCGCCATGCCGTTCTCGATCTTCAGGCGCGAGGTGGTGATGTCGTCGAGCTGCGGGATGTATTCGACATATTTGCCGTTCTGCACCGCGCAGGTCAGGCTGACATGCAGTTCCATCAGGAAATGCGGGCAGACCGGCATGTCGAAGGCCTCCGCCGCATGCGCCACCTTCAGCCAGGGCGTGATACCGCCGATACGGCCGGCATCGACCTGCACGATGGAGCAGGCGCCCTTCTGCATATATTCGCGGAAATGGCGGATCGAATAGAGGGATTCACCGATGGCGATCGGCGTCGCGGTGGACTGGTTGAGGCGGGTATGGCCGTCGATGTCGTCGGCCGGCAGCGGCTCCTCGATCCAGCCGAGATCGAGATCGCGCAGGCGCTCCGCCCGGCGGATTGCTTCGTCGACCGAAAAGCCCTGGTTGGCGTCCGTCATGATCTCATAGCCATCGCCGACCGCCTTACGGACCGCCGAGAGACGGGCGACATCTTCCGACCCATGCGGCTTGCCGATCTTCACCTTCGAGCCGGTAAAGCCCTTGGATTTGGCGTCCAAAGCGTCCTCAACCAGCGCTTCGACCGGAATATGCAGCCATCCGCCCTCGGTCGTGTAGAGCGGGCAGCGATCCTTCGCGCCGCCGGCCAGCTTCCAGAGCGGCAGGTTCTGTTTGCGGGCGCGCAGGTCCCAGAGCGCGGTATCGATGGCAGCGAGCGCAATCGAAGTGATGGCGCCGATTGTTGTGGCGTGGGTGGCAAATTCCAGCTCATGCCAGATCGCCTCGATCCGATCCGCGTCGCGACCGATGATGCGCGGTACGAGATGATCGGCGAGCAGCCGCATAACGGAGGAGCCGCCTGTGCCGATCGTGTAGCTGTAGCCGGTGCCGACGGCGCCGTCGCTGTCGGTGATGGTGACGAGCGGCGTTTCCTGCGAAACGAAACTCTGGATGGCATCGGTGCGCTCGACCTTCGGGCGAAGGTCGACCATTTTTAGCTCGACGCGTTCGATCTTCGCCATGTCAGCCTCGGAGCGTGCGGCCGCTTTCGCGGTCGAAGAGATGGGCCTGGGACAGGTCGAAGCAGAAGGGCAGCGCCCCGCCCGGCGCAAGACGCCGCGGGTTCAGCATGCGGCCGACCCATTCGGCACCGGCAAAATCGGAGAAAACCAGCGTTTCGTTGCCAAGCGGCTCGGTCAGGATGACGCGCAGGTCCTGCCTGTGCACATCGGCGTCCTCGCCGGAATGAATGCCGTGGCCGGCAGGGTAGAGATCGTCCGGGCGCAGGCCGAAGGTCACCTTCTGGCCGGCCGTCACGCGGTCACGGAAGCGGGCCGGCAGCGGCAGGCGGTCGCCATTGGCGAAAACCACCTGACCGTCCGCGATCTCGGCATCCTTGAGGTTCATCGGCGGCGAACCGATGAAGCCGGCGACGAATTTCGATAGCGGACGCTGGAAGACATCCTCCGGCGTGCCGACCTGTTCGATATAGCCATCGCGCATGATGACGATACGGTCGGCGAGCGTCATCGCCTCCACCTGGTCATGCGTGACGTAGATGACGGTCGACTGCACCTTGGCATGCAGCTTCTTGATCTCGACACGCATCTGCGTCCTGAGCTTCGCATCGAGGTTCGACAGCGGCTCGTCGAACAGGAAGACATCCGGCTGGCGCACGATGGCGCGGCCCATGGCGACGCGCTGGCGCTGGCCGCCGGAAAGCTGCGAGGGACGGCGGTCGAGCAAGTGCGTGAGATCGAGCGTTCTCGCCGCCTCTTCCACCTGCGGGGCGATATCCTCCGGCTTCTGGCCTGCGATTTTCAGCGAGAAGCCCATGTTTTCACGCACCGTCATATGCGGATAGAGCGCGTAGGACTGGAAGACCATGGCGAGGTTGCGCGCGCGCGGCGGCAGGTCGTTGACCACGCGGCCGCCGATCTTGAGGTTGCCGCCGGAGACCGGCTCGAGGCCCGCGATCATGCGCAGCGTCGTCGACTTGCCGCAGCCGGAAGGGCCGACGAGCGCGATGAATTCGCGGTCGGCAACTTCCAGATCGATGCCGTGCACCACTTCGAGCGAGCCGTAGCGCTTCACCAGCTTTTCAAGGGAAACGGTTGCCATGGATTATCCTTTGACTGCGCCGGAGGTGAGGCCGGAAACGAGATGCTTCTGCACGATGAAGGTCAGGACGAGGGCCGGAATGATCATGATCACCGCCAGCGCGCACATGCCGCGCCAGTCGATGGTGAATTCCGACGTGTAGTCGAGCAGGCCGACCGGCAGGGTCTTGGAGGTGACGGAACGGGTGAGCTGCGAGGCGAGCGCGAACTCGTTCCACGAGGTAAGGAAAGCGAAGATGCCGGCGGATGCGATGCCGGGGCCGGCCAGCGGAAATTCCACCTGCCAGAAGGCCTGCCAGCGCGTGCAGCCGTCGATCTGCGCGGCCTCGGCAAGATCCTTCGGCACCTGCCGGAAGAAGCCGTCGATCAGCCAGATGGTGAAGGGCACGTTCAGCGCCACATAGGCGGTGATCAGGCCGAAATGCGTGTCGATGATGCCGAGCTTCGAATAGACGAAGAACAGCGGCAGCGAGAGCGCGATGCCGGGAACGGTTCGCGTCAGCATCAAGCCGAGGAAGATCGACGACTTCGCCTTGAAGCGGAAGCGCGCGAAGGCATAACCGCCGGCCATACCGATGGCGAGCGCGATCGCCGTGGAGGTGACGGAGATGATCAGCGAGTTGCGGAAATATTCGATGATCGGGATGCCGCCCTGCCCCACACCGGAAAACATCGCGATATAGGCATCGAAGGACAGGTCCTGCGGGATCCAGACCGGCGGTTTCGCCATGATCTCGACCGTCGGGCGGAAGGAGGCGAGCACGATCCACAGGCCAGGCAGGCAGATGACGGTCATCGCCAGGAACAGGCCGATCTTGTGGGCGGTGGAAAGGAGGAAGCCGTTGATACGGGCTTTTGCGTTCTCGTTCATCTGACCACTCCCCTTACCATTCGGCTGCGATCTGGGTCCGCGCGGCCGAAAGCTTGCGGAAGAAATAGACGGTGAAGAGGATGGAGAGCAGGATCGCGACATAGGCCATGGCATTGGCAAGGCCCATGCGGGCATCGGCGTAAGCCGTGCGCGAGACGAGAGTCCACAGCAGCTCCGTGCGCTTGGCCGGGCCGCCATCCGTCATGATCTTCACGATGTCATAGGCGCGCGCGACATCGAGTGAGCGGATCGTCATGGCGATATAGGCAAAGGGCATGATGAAGGGCCAGGTGACATAGCGGAACGTCTGCCACGGCGTACAGCCATCGACACGCGCCGCCTCGATCGGCTCCTTCGGCATGGCGAGCAGGCCGGCCAGGATGAGGATGGCGAAGACCGAGGTGGACGACCAGATTTCGGCGACGAGGATCGCGAAGAAGGCAAGTGACCCGTCGATCAGCCACGGAATCGCCTGATCCGTCAGGCCGAGCGATTGCAGGGCGTTGTTCACGAGGCCGATATTGTCGTTGAACATGAACTTGAACTGGAAGCCGACGAGGATCGGCGAGAACATCATGGGGAACATCATGATGGTGCGCAGCAGCCGCTGGCCGCGCGTCGCCTTCTCCACCAGCATGGCAAGGCCAAGCCCGAGCAGCATTTCGACATTGAGCGCGACCGTGAGCAGCAGCACGGTGCGACCGAAGGCCGTCCAGAACTCGATATCCGTCAGGATGCGCACATAGTTGCGGAAGCCGATCAGCGTGAAGAGCGATGCCGGCTGCGTCAGCCGGAACGGCGTGAAGCTCGAATAGAGCGACAGGATCAGCGGAATGATCACGACGGCTGCGAGCACCAGAACGGCGGGCAGCAGAAGCAGAAACGGTGCCGGTGGCCTCCAGCCTTTCATATCGGCTTCTCCTGTCTTCACGAATGCAAGGAAAACCACGCCTGCCGAAACCGGCGGCGTTCTCTCGTTTTCCGAAATGTCATTAAGGGTGGCAAGTGGCGCCGGTTTTTCCGGCGCCACAGGTTGCTCTTAAAGCGAGCCCGCGTCTTCGAGGATCTGCGTCGCCTTGGCGGCGGCGGCGTCCAGCGCTTCCTTCGAAGTCTTGTCGCCGAGGATGGCGGCCTGGAGCTCCGGATAGACGGCGTTGGAGATCTCGATCCACGATGCCGTCTGCGGCACCGCGAAGGCGTGCTTTGCGGCCTCCTGGAAGGCGCTCAGGACTTCCTTGCGATAGGGATCGCTTTCAGCCTGCTGGATGTTGTATTCCCAGACGGCCGTGCGCGTAGGCAGCGGACCGGCAGCGGATTCCAGCTTCTGGCTGTCCTCGTTGGTGAGGAACCAGACGAGCGAGGCGGCCGCTTCCTTGTTGGCGCAGCTTTCCGTGACCGAGAAGCCGTGATGGCCGGACCAGCCGGTGCGCTTGCCGGAAGAGCCGGCCGGCTGCACCTTCACGCCGACATTGCCGGCGACCTTCGACGACTTCGGGTCGTTGAAGAAGCTCGCCCAGCCAGGCCAGTCGAGATTGACTGCGATGGTGCCCGAGGCGAAGCCCTGACCGAGGTCGTCCCAAAGATAGTTGGTCGTGCCGGCCGGAACGGCCTTGGCCTTATAGAGATTGACGAACCAGTCGAGCGCGCGCACGCCGGCTTCCGAATTGAAGGCGGGCTTGCCGTCGGCGTCGAGATATTCGCCGCCTTCCGCCACCAGCATTTCATAGAAGCGGCCGTTGATCGCCTCTTCCTTGCCGGCATATTGCGTGCCGTAGAAATCCGGCGGGCTGGAGAAGAAGGTCGCCTGGTCGGTGACCTGCTGCCAGGTATCCGGCGGCGTCAGGTCATAACCGTACTTATCCTTGAACGCCGCTTTCTTGGCCTCGTCCTGATAGAGGCTCTTCTGGTAGTAGAGCGCCGACACGTCGAACTGCGCGCGCGGCAGCATGACCAGCTTGCCGCCGAGCGTCGAGGACGCGATGTTGGCCGGTACGAAGGCGTCGATCTCTTCCTTCGGCAACAGTGCGGCGAGATCGGTGTAGATATCGGGATATTGCGGGGCGAAGGACGAATGGTTCGAGCCGACGCACCAGGTGATGTTGCCGGTCGCGATGTCCGACTTGATCTCCTTGTCCAGCTCGAAATGGTTCTTCTTCGAGAGAACGTTCACCTTCGCGCCGGTCGCCTTTTCCCAATCGGCGATGCGCGCATAGAGCGCCTCATACTGCTGACCGCCGATGAGCTTCGCATCGATGGTGACGCCATCGAACTTGCCCGGCAGATCGGCCGCGAGCGCAGACCCAGCCCACGCGCAGATCACGGCACCGGCGGCAACGCCGGCTAGAAATCTCGTCATCTTCTCCTCCCAAGTGGCTTTTCGCCAGCCCTTACCAATAAGAGCTTCATTCATATACAAACCATTTATTCATCCGTCGTCAAGCGATAACTGAAAACGTTCGATTGTCATGACTGATTTATGCGTATATGAAATTGCTTATTCACAGAGGATGGCGCGTGTCAGAAGACGAAAATGATCGCTACAGGGCGCCGGCCCTCGACAAGGGCCTGGATATCCTCGAACTTCTCGCCGCCGTGGATGGCGGACTGACCCAGGCGGAAATCGCCAAGCGGCTCGACCGCAGCCCGAACGAATTTTACCGGATGCTCGATCGCCTGGTGAAGCGCGGCTATGTCACCCGCATCGACGGCGACCGTTTTTCGCTCACGCTGAAACTCTTCGGCCTCGCCCAGCTGCACGCACCGGTGCGGCGCCTCGTCTCCTTCGCGGTCCCCTTGATGCGCGAGCTTGCCGAGACCTCGCGGCAGGCCAACCAGCTCGTCGTGTTCGACCGCGGCAATCCCGTCGTCATCGCCCAGCAGGAAGCGCCCGGTTACTGGGGCATTTCCATCCGCGTCGGCTCGCGCATCAGCCTGTTCGAAACCGGCTCCGGCCACGCTTTGCTTGCCTTCCGCTCGCCGCAGGAGCGCATGCGCATGATCGCCGAAAATGTCGGTAGCGGCGGCGAGGACGGGCGCGCAACGCCGGAATTCCTGGCACGCCTCGATCTCATCCGCTCGCGCGGCTACGAGATGATGCCGAGCGCCCAGACGGCCGGCGTCATCAACCTTTCGGCTCCCGTGCTTGGCGCCGACGGCACTGCTATCGCCGCGCTCACCGTGCCCTATATCACGCTGATCAATGCGCCGGCGGCACCTGACATCTCGACAACGATCCAGCTCCTGATGGAGGCGACCAAGACGCTGTCGGACATGGCGGGCGCCGGCTTTTCAGCCGAAGATTGAGGCGCCAGGCCCTAGGTTTCTTTGTTTTCGTTTGTCTTTTCGGGAAAACCGGTTCCCACTTTTCCCTGACAAACTCTATCGGAAACTCTTCACGAAGAGATCGTTCAGGTCGGCAATCGCCCTGGCCGCCGGCTCGTTGCTGGTCACAGCCTGATTGATACGCTCGGACGCCGCCGCCTGAAACGGCATGTAGCCGTCATGGCGCGGCCGCAGCCAGCCGCCCTCCAGCGTCTTGCGCGTCTCCCGGTAGAAGCCGAGCGTGGCGGCATTCGCCCCGTCATCTTCCCAGCCCGCGGCATGGCCGCATTGGCCACCCGAGTGCCAGTAGCGATCAGCCTGCACTGGACCGCTGGCGATCCAATAGGCGAAGTCGATGGCCGCCGCGCGGTTTTCGGAGAAGGCCGAAACGGCAATGCCCGTGCCGCCGAGCGCCGAGCCTGTCGGCCCCGCCTCCCCGGCCACCGGCATGTCCGAAAAGGCGATGCGGTTCGCGCGGAACCCGTCCAGCGAATAGCTGACATAACCGTAGATCAGCGGCGAGACGGTGTAGGTCGAGCCTGCCTCGCCCATCCTGTCCAGCGCCGCGATCGGGTCTATGCCGAGGCAGGCGGGATCGACCAGTGCCGCCAGTTCGCGGATCATCTCAAGAGCCTGAACGCCAATCTCCGCATCGGCGAAGGGCTGGTCCTTATCGACCGAGCACGGACGGCCGAGATTGCCGCAGAGTGAAAACAGGCACATCAGTGAATGCGGCGGGCGCAGCGTCAGCAGCACTTCGCCGGCCTTCGCCAGATCAACTACCTCCGCCCACGTCCGGGGCGGCGCATTCAGCCGGTCGGGCCGGTAGGCCAGCACCTGCGTGGCTGCATCGATCGGAAAGCCCCATTGCGATCCGCGCCAGTTGTAGCTCGGAAAGGACGCGCCGACGCTACCGGCCGCAAGCGCCGCAAAATCCGCCTCCCGGCCCGGCATATCGAGCGCGGCAAGGCAATTCTCCGCCGTGATCTGGCCGACATGCGGATGGTCGATCACGATGAGATCGTAGCGGCGGGCAAGCTCCTCGACGGGAAAACTTTCGAAATCCTGCAGCGAGCGCTTGTCCCATTCAACGCGCACGCCCGTCCGCTTCAGCCAATCCTCTGAGCAGGCGACCATAGGGTCGTAGCCGCGCGGATGGCTCCAGGTCATGCCCTTCAGGGTAATCCCGCTCATGCAAATTCCTCCCGGATGCGTGCGGTATGTTCGCCGATGCGCGGCGCGGCGCGACCGCCGGCCGGTCGCGTGCCATCGACGCGGATGGGGCAGCGGGTCGTGCCGATGGCAACATCGTCCTCGCGCGTTACCGTCTGCAGCATGTCGAGGATCTGGAAGCCTTCGCTCGTCAGAAGCTCCGGCCATTCCAGCACCTTGGAGCACCAGATATCGGCGGGCTCGAGGATGGACAGCCAATGGTCAACCGTCTCGGTCGCAATGCGCGCCGCGATGATCTGCTTGACCGTGTCGCGCTCGGTAAACCAGGCCTTGGCGTCGTCGCGATAGACCGCGAGCGCATCGAGACCCAGCAGGTCCTGCAACCGACCGATCGGCGTCATGGCAATCGCGAGGTGGCCGTCCTTCGCCGGATAGACGCCGTAGGGCGCCGAAAGGTAGGCGTGGGCGCTGCGGAAGCCGGAGCGTTTCGGCCGGCGGCCGCCGTCGTTCAGATGCGTGGTCAGCACCTCGAACTGGAAATCGACGAGGCCTTCCAGGAGACTGGTCTGGATATGCGCCCCCTTGCCGGAAATACCCCGGCGCACAAGCGCCGCCAGAATGCCCTGGCAGGTATTGGCGCCGGCCAACATGTCGGCGACCGCCAGACCGAAAGGCACCGGCCCCTGCTGCTCGTCGCCGTTCAGCCACATCAACCCCGAGCGTGCCTGCGCCAGCAAATCCTGTCCCGGCCGCATGACCCACGGGCCTTCCTCGCCATAGCCACTGATCGAGGCATAGACGATGGCCGGATTGATCGCCTTCACCGTCTCGTAGTCGAGGCCGAGCCGCTCGATGACGCCGGGCCGGAAATTCTGGATGACGACATCCGCCGAGCCGATCAGCTTGCGCAGGAAAGCCAAATCCTCGGCATTCTTCAGGTCGATGCCAAGGCTTTCCTTGCCGCGGTTGATGGCGTGGAACAGCGTCGAATCCCCACCCACCTCGGTATCGCTGAGATAGAGCCGCCGCGAAAGATCGCCGCCGTCGGGCCGCTCGATCTTGATCACCCGGGCGCCCAGATCGAGCAACCGCAGCGAACAATAGGGCCCAGACAGGAACTGGCTCATATCGATGACGGTCAGGCCGGCCAACAGTCCGTTGTCGTCCATTTTCTCCCCCCGCGCCGAACCGGAAGCTCCGCGCAATTCCTATTTGAATTCTTCGTTTATATATGAGCAGCCATCTGGAAGTGTCAAGGCGGTCATCGATGACGGGAAACAGCTTGCACGACGATGTCTGGCAAGTGGGCGCGGACGCTACCCCGCAACGGTGACAGACCGCCGGGCAAACACCGGATTTATCAATGTCTAGAAAGGAAGAGCGGGGATCGTTAATGCGCTTGGGGCCGGGACCGGAAGAACGATCGCACAGGCAGGGCGGCCGCAAGCCGGCAACACCCCCCCCTGAAAGAAAGCGCTGGATCAGCCCTTGAGCTGGAAGGGATGAACCGATCCGCCCTCGCTCTGGGCGGCCTGAAGATTGCGGTAGCGTCCGTTCTTCTTGGTGATGAGGTCGGCATGCTTGCCGCTCTCGACGATACGACCGTCATCCACGACGAGAATGCGGTCGGCATTGGCAATGGTCGCAAGACGGTGAGCAATGACGAGCGTGGTGCGGCCAGCCGACAGTTCGGCAAGCGACTGCTGGATCGCACGCTCGGTCTCCGTGTCGAGCGCCGACGTCGCCTCGTCGAGGATGAGGATCGGCGGGTTCTTCAGGAAGATGCGGGCGATGGCGAGACGCTGCTTCTGGCCGCCCGAGAGCTTCACGCCGCGCTCGCCGATGACGGTGTCGAGCCCGTCGGCAAGGTTGGCGATCACGTCGTCGAGACGCGCGCGCCGGGCCGCATCCAGGATTTCCGCTTCCGTCGCATCGAGGCGGCCATAGGCGATGTTTTCGCGGACCGAGCCGGCGAAGAGGAAGACGTCCTGCTGCACGATGCCGATATTGGAGCGCAGCGACCGCAGCGTCATGTCCCTGATATCGACGCCATCGATCGCGATGGCACCCGCCGTGATTTCATAAAAGCGCGGCAGCAGCGAGCAGATCGTCGTCTTGCCGGCGCCGGAAGGGCCGACGAACGCGATGGTCTCACCGGCCTTGATCGAGACGTTCAGCCCGTCGAACACCGTCTTGTCGGTGCTGTAGCCGAAACCGACGTCGCGGTATTCGATATCGCCGTTGAGACGGCTTACTTCTTTTGCACCCGCGCGGTCGCGGATATCCGGCTCGGTGTCGAGGAACTTCGTGTAGCGCTCGAAGCCGGCAATGCCCTTCGGATAGGTCTCGATGATCGAGTTGATCTTGTCGATCGGCCGGAAGAACACGTTGATAAGCAGCAGGAAGCCGACAAAGCCGCCGGCCGACAGTTCGCCATGCACGACGAACCATGCGCCCGCCAGCATCACCACCACCTGCACGAAGCGCATGGAGAGATAGGAGAGCGAGGCGGATGCCGCCATCACCTTGTAGGCCTGCATCTTGGTCGTGAGATAATTGTTGTTGCTCTCGGCAAAAAGTTTTCGCTCGTGGTCCTCATTGGCGAAAGCCTGCACCACGCGGATGCCGCCGACATTCTCCTCGATGCGCGCATTGAAATCGGCGACGCGGCCATAGAGCGCATGCCAGGTCGTGGTCATGCGCGCGCCGTAATGCGTCGTGACCCAGGCCGTCAGCGGGACGATGACGGCGGTGATCAGCGCCAGCGGTACATGCACCCAGAGCATCAGGATAAACGCCCCGATCAGCGTCATGATGGCGATGAAGAGGTCTTCCGGTCCGTGATGGGCGACCTCGCCGATCTCCTCGAGATCCTTGGTCAGCCGCGCCACGAGATGGCCGGTCTTCTGGTTATCGAAATAACCGAAGGAAAGCTTTTGCAGATGGTCGAAGGCCTTGCGGCGCATCTCGGCTTCGATGCGCACGCCCAGCATGTGCCCCCAATAGGTGACGATGACCTGCAGGCCCGCATTGAAGAGGTAGATGAGGAACAGTCCGACGGCAGCAAGCGCGATCACGTCGAGCTGGCCGGTCGGCAGCAGCCGGTCGATGAAAAGCGTTACCGCAACCGGGAAGGCGAGCTCCAGCAGGCCGGCCGCAACAGCGGATGTGAAATCCAGCGCGAACAGGCCACGGTGCGGGCGATAATAGGCGGCAAAACGCTTTACAAGGTCAGACATCAATCAGGCTTTCAGTATCGGCACTGCGACTATGACGATCAACTACCCCGTCTCTTCCACATCCGCGACAAAATTTTGTCCGGTGTAACGGCTTTTTGTACGCGGCTTGCCGCAATGCGGGGATCGCGATCTGGCCAAGTGTGAAAACAGGAGGGTTGTACAGCGACCCTGCGCAGTGTCGCCGAGTGACGCAAAGTAATATTGTCAGTCGGCCTGTCGCCCACAGATACCGCGAGAGAGTGAAACCACCTCAAGCGCCATGCGGTTCTCGCTGGCGCTGCTGCTACCTGGAATAAGCTGCAAAGAGAGAAACGGCCGGTCAGCCGACGAAGCCGAAGATCACCGCGCTGACGAAGAGAAAGGCGCCGACGACGGCGATGTTGCTGACCAGAACCTGCCGTTCCGCACGGCGTGCACGACGGTCGCTGATGGCACCAAGCGTGCCATAGGTGGAACGGCCGTCGAGTTTCGCATTGCTCATTCGCCATCATCCCTTTTTTGGAGGCCCGTTTTTTTCAGCCTTCCGAAGGCGAGCTTTCATGCCCGCCTGTTTTCTGGGATGAAGTTATATAGGATCCCTATAAGTTTGGTAGGGTATTTTTTCTCATTTTCGCCATACTCGTAAATTCGCGTTTCATACTTCTGTCATGTCACGGACTTGGCGATACGAAATTTCCGTTTTTCGAGCTCGGGGAAATAGGTCGCGACGTCGAAATAGCTCTCCGGCGCGTGAACACCCGGTTTCCTAGGCAGTTTGAGGATAAGCTGCGCGGCGATGGAGGCGTTCATCGAGGTGCAGGCATCGACATAAGAACCGTACATCGGGTCCGGGGATACCGTCACTTCCACGCGCACCGTCCGCTCCACGCCGTCCTTGCGGCCAATGCCGATGGCCAGATGGATCTCGTGGCTGTCCTGTGCCGGAATCTTATCCGCATTTTTTCGGATGTTTCGCTCGATCACCTTGTTCAGCACATCGAGCGGCTTGATCTTGACGCCGCCGATATCGACGGTCTCATCGAAATCGCCGAAGCCAGCCTTCACCAACCCTATCCAGGCCTCATGCTCGCGATGCGGCAGGTGCAGCTTCCAGGAGAACTCCTTGATGCCCTTCTCGCGAATGCCGTCGGCAAGCGGCACGGTCAGCTGCTCGGAATGCGGGGAATGGATGAATTCGCAGCGACCCCAAGGCTCCGGCAGATCCAAGAATTCGCTGCCGCTCATCGGCGCGCATTCGACATGCTTGCCGTCATAGAATTGCGTGCTCGGATGAGCATATTCGGCCAGCACCGTCGAGACGCTGTAGGGCGGCACGAGAACCGGGTTTTCATCGCCCACCAGCTCAGCGGCCCAATAGAGATTGATCTTGTCGATCTCGTCGAGCTCGTCGGCAACCGCCCGGCAGATGACGTTCGACATGCCGGGATCGGCACCGCAGCCGATGACGGCCGGGACACCCGCCGCCTTGAAACGCTCATGCTCGGCCATCTGCTTGACCGTATAGGTGCCGAGACCGCCGAGGTCCATATACGGCACCTTGAGAGCGAGCGCGGCCTCGAAGATCGTCATCTGGAAGCCAAGCAGGGTCGGCACGCAGTTGATGCAGATATCGGCGCCCGAGATAGCCGCCTCAAGCGCCGTCGCATCGGTCACGTCGAGATCGACGAGCGTGATGCGCGGGTCGGAAAGCTCGTGCGCCAGCACCTCCATCTTTTCGCGCGAGGCATCGCAGAGGCGGATGGTCTTGATATCGACGATGGCGCGGTCGGAAACGAGGTCGCGCACGATGCCCGCGCCCATGAAGCCGGCGCCACCGAGAAGGGTAATGATCATTGCTCTGTCCTCAAATGAAAATGTCTCAGACGTGCTTGCGCCCGCCGTCCTCGTAGAACCAGTCGTCCGGATAGGGATACCACCAGCCCTGGATCACCGGCTTGTGGTCGATGATGACCATTTTCGAGCGGCGGAAGGCATCGAGCCCGAGTTTCGACAGCTCGCGCCCGAGCCCGGATTTCTTCCAGCCGCCGAAGGGCAGCGCGTCGTTGTCTATCAGCGGATTGTTGACCCAGACCATGCCAGCCTCCAGCCGGTCCGCCGCCTCCATCGCCTCTTCGAGCGAGGTGGTGAAGACGGAGGCGCCGAGGCCGAATTCGCTGTCATTCGCCTGCTCGATCGCCTCATCGAAATCCTTGACCCGCATGACGGCGGCGACCGGGCCAAAACATTCCTCGCGCAGGATCGCCATGTCGGGCGTGCAGCCGGTGAGAATGGTCGGCTCGTAGAACCAGCCCGTCGGCTCGCTCTCGGGGATTTTTCCGCCCAGCACGACCGTCGCCCCCTTGGCCTTGGCGTCCTCGACCAGCCGGATGACTTTTGCCCGTGCCGCCTCACTGACGAGCGGCCCGATCTCGGCACGGCTGAGGCCGTTGCCGATACGGAGACGCCGTGTCTCGGCGGCAAACTTCTCGATGAAGGCATCGTGCACGGCATCGACGACGAAGAAGCGTTCCGCCGAGGTGCAGACCTGGCCGGACATGTGGAAAGCGGCTGTAACGGCACCGGCAGCAGCCACGTCGAGCGGCGCGTGCGCGGTGATGATCATCGGATCCGAGCCGCCCGCTTCGATGACGGCGGGCTTCATCTGCGCCGCGGCGGCCATGGCAACCGCCTTGCCGGCGGCGACGGAGCCGGTGAAGGCCACCGCATGGGTTTTGGCAGAGGCGATCAAAGCGATGCCGAGCTCGATGCCACCCGGCAGGCAGGCGATGAGGCCTTCAGGCAGTGCTTCGAAAACCGGCATGAACGCCAGGGTCGAGAGCGTCGTCGCCGGCGCCGGCTTGATGATGCAGGCATTGCCGGAGGCGAGCGACGCCGCGACCGTCCAGCACATCAGCAGGATCGGGAAATTGAACGGCATGATGTGGACGCTCGTGCCGAGCGCTTCGTAACGCGCATGCTGGAAAGAGCCGGCCTGCGTCGTGCCCGCCACCTTGCCGCCCTCGTCGCGCGCCATTTCCGCGAAATAGCGGAAGGCGCCGGCACAGTTCGCCACCTCGCCGATCGCCTCCGGATAGGGTTTGCCCATCTCGCGCGACATCAGTTCCGCACAGCGCCGCATGTCCGTCGCCTCGATGCGGCTGGCGATGCGGTGCAGGATCGTCGCCCGCGTCTTGGCGTCGAGCCGTTTCCAGTCGCGCTGCGCCGCGGCAGCGGCATCGAGCACGGCCTCCATGTCTTCCAGCGTCGTATCTGCGATGGTGCCGACGGTGGCGAGCGTCGCGGGATCGATCACCTGATGGCGCGTGCCCTGGCTCGGGAGATAGACCGGGTGCCGATAGAATATGGGTTCGGCTGGGTTGAACATGGCGATATTTCCTTGGCGTTCTGCAGCATGAAAGGGCAAATGCCCCCTCATCCGCCTGCCAGCACCTTCTCCCCGCAGGCGGGGAGAAGGAACAAGCCGCAGCGTTTCGTCTCCCTCTCCCCGCTTGCGGGGAGAGGGCGGGGTGAGGGGCAAATATGTCCTCAGCGGATCATGTAGACCTTCTTCACCGTCTCATGGACGGTGCATTCGCCCTTCCAGTCCTTCGGGAAGAAGGCGGCGGTGTCCGGCGTGATCTCGATCACTTCGCCGCTCTCGTGCACATAAGTGCAGCGCCCTTCGAGGAAGTGGCAGAACTCATCGCTGGTGACGTGGCAGAACCATTTACCGGGTGTGCAGATCCACAGGCCGCATTCGGACTGGCCGTTCGGACCTTTGTGGATGACCTTGCCGGAGGTGCGGCTTTCGCCCTCGATCATGGTGGGGATGATGCCCCAATCCTTGAGGTCGGTTTCTTCCAGCGGCTTGCGCATCAGGGGTGTCGCGGTCATGGGCTATTTCCTTTCATTGTCTTTGTGCGTCAGACCAGCATGTAGATGTTGCGCAAGGTCTCGATGACGGTGCATTCGCCGGTCCAGCCGCCGGGGAACATGACGACGGTGCCGGCCTCGACCTCGATCACCTCGCCCTCATCCGAGCGATAGATCGCCCGTCCCGCCACGAAATGGCAGAACTCGTCGCGCGGGATCGACAGGCGCCAACGGCCCGGGGTGCAGACCCAGATACCGGATTCCGGCTGGTTGTTCGGTCCCTTGAAGACGAGCCGGCCGGAGGAATGCGATTGCCCCTCCTGGCTGTCAGGCTGGTGGCCCCAATCGACGAGATCGGCGAAGGTCGTCGCATTATAGATGTGCGGCGCCGAGGAATTTGTCGTCTCAACCATTGTAGGCACCCGTCTTCACAAGTTCGTCGAGAATGCCGGCGGCCTTCTTCGGGCCGTTGCGGGCCTGCATATGGGCACTCGTCGCGGCAAGGCGTGTCTTCATCGTCGGGTTATTGACGCAGGCCTCGAGCTTGGCGGCGAGGTCGGCATCCGTCCAATCGTAGCGCGGCATCTTGAAACCATGGCCGGTCTCATCGACGCGCGTCGCATTGTCGTGGCCGTCCCAGACATAGGGCATAATGATCGCCGGCTTGCTGAAATAGAGGCATTCCGTGAACGAGTTGTTGCCGCCGTGGTGGATCGCCGCATCGACCTGCGGGATGACCGAGGGCTGCGGGAACCAGCTGTCGACGATGACATTGCCCGGCAGGTTCTCGTACTGATCCTTGTAGTCGCCGACATTGACCAGCGCCCGGTAAGGCAGCTTGCCGATGGTCGCAATCAGGCGTTTCAGGAGATCCGTATCCCCTGCCCCCAGCGAACCGAAGGAGATGTAGATCAGCGGCTTGTCGTTGTTCTCGGCGAAAGCCGGCACCTCATAGGGCCTCTCCTTGCGCACGCAGCCTTCGAGATACTGGAATTGTTTCGGGTCGAGCGGGTGTTCGCGGTCAAACTTCACCGCCTCCGGATAAAGCAGCAGGTTCATGAAGGGCGAGGCCTCGAAGAACTGGCCGATCGGATAGGCAGCCTCATTGTTCTCGCCAAGGAAGGCGTTGAAGTCGTCGTGGATCGGCTTGATCACGGCGTTGAAGTGATCGCGATAGGCGGCATGGCCGGCAAAATCCTTCTCGCCGCAGCCGGAGAGATGCGGCGGGATTTTTGGGTCCTCGATCTCGTTTTCCGAGCAGGAGATGATGCGCACCCAGGGCGTGCCATATTGCTTGATGGCCGGGAAGAGAATGACGTTGTCGACGCAGATCAGGTCCGGCTTGATCTTCGCCAGCACGCCCGGCAGGTCCTTCTGCGCCCATTTCGCGCTGTCGACGATCGCCGTCCAGCAATCCTTCACATAGTTGTCGACCTGGTCGTAGGGCGATTTGCGGAAGTTCGGGATGTGGCCATTGATGAAATCCTCCCAGAACTTCGCCATCTGTTCCGGCGGCATCGGCTCGGAGAGGTTCACCGCATGGGCCTCGAAACCATAACCCTCATAGACCGAGACGAAGCCGGGATCGGAGAGGAAGACGGCCTTGTGGCCGAGCGCTTCGACGGCCTGGGCGATGCCGACGGAGTTCAGCGCCGGGCCGAAGGCCGCTTCCGGGAAGAATGCAATGGTCTTGGACATGGTGTTCCCCTCTTTATTCATTGGAAGAGCCGGCATTTGACCGGATCGATCTTGAGGCTCAGCACATCGCCGATCTTCCAGTTGCCCGCCCCGCTGGCGGGAATGCGGACCTGGAGCGGCACGGCCGTCGCGGCTGTCTTGACGTGCAGCACCCGGTCGAGGCCGTGATAGGCGATATCGACCACGGCGCCGGATACCGGCAGGTCGCCGGGCGGGCCGATGGCGATGTTTTCCGGGCGCACCGCGAGCGTCGCGGGGCCGGCATTGCCCGTTGCCTCCACCTCAAGGCCCTCCGCGCGGAAAAGACCGTCCGCACCGACCTTGCCCTCGATGAAATTCATCACGCCGATGAAATTGGCGACGAAGCGGTCGGCCGGACGCTCATAGACCTCCTCCGGCGCCCCGACCTGCAACAGGCGGCCGTCCTTGAGGATCGCCATGCGGTCGGCCATGACCAGCGCTTCCTCCTGATCGTGCGTGACGATGATGAAGGTGATGCCGGCCTCGTGCTGCATGCGCTTCAGTTCGAGTTGCATCTTTTCCCGCAGCTTCTTGTCGAGCGCGCCCAGCGGCTCGTCGAGCAGCAGCACCTTCGGCCGCTTCACCAAGGCGCGGGCGAGCGCCACGCGCTGCTTCTGGCCGCCGGAAAGCTGCTCGGGCTTGCGGTCGGCAAATTGCGTGAGGTCCGTCGTCGCCAGGGTCTCGTCGACGCGGCGGCGGATCTCGGCCTTGTCGAGCCGCTCCATTTCGAGGCCGTAGGAGAGGTTCTGGCGGACCGTCATATGCGGAAACAGCGCGTAGGACTGGAACATCAGGTTGAGCGGCCGCTTCTCCGGCGGCAGCGGCGAGATGTCCTTGCCTTCCAGCAGGATGCGGCCGGCATTCGGGCTCTCGAAACCCGCGAGCATGCGCAGCAGCGTGGTCTTTCCGCAGCCGGAGGGGCCGAGCAGCGCGAAGAATTCGTTCTCACGGATATCGAGCGTCACATTGTCGACCGCCGTCACCGGCCCGAACGCCTTGCCGACGCCTTCGATGCGCAGGATCGGATTGCTGGATGCGTTCATGGGACCTGCTGTTCTCTGTTGAGCCATTGCGAGATCAGGAGCGCCGTAGCACTTACGCCCATGACGATGGTGGCGAGCGCATTGACCTCGGGCGTGATGCCGAAGCGGATCATCGAATAGATCTGCATGGGAAGGGTGATGGACGAGCGCCCGGCGCCCGCCGTGAAGAAAGCGATGATGAACTCGTCGACCGAGAGCGTGAAGGCGAGCAGGCTGCCTGCAACGATCGACGGCAGCAGCACTGGGAAGGTGACGCGCCAGAAGGTCGTCCAGCCCGAGGCACCGAGATCGCGCGAGGCCTCGACGATGGAGAAATCGAAATGCTTGAGCCGCGCCCGCACCACCGAGCAGACGAAGGCGAGGTCGAAGATGACATGGCTGATGACGATGGTGTGCAGGCCCATAACAAGACCGAGGCGCGAGAAGAAGGTGAGCAGCGCGACCGCCAGCACGATATCCGGAATGACCATCGGCGCGAAGGCGAGCGCTTCCAGCCCGTTGCTCTTGCGGCGCCGCGTCTCCATGCCGAGTGCCATGAGCGTGCCAAGCACGGTGGAGATGACGGTGGCGAAGATCGCGACGATCAGCGTGTTGCCGGCGGCGCGCAGAATGTCGGTGTTGGCGAGCAGCGCGCCGTACCAGCGGACGGAGAAGCCGGACCACGAGGTCGGCAGGCCGCTATCGTTGAAGGAGAGCAGCACGAGCACGGCGATCGGAAGATAGAGGAAGCCGAAAACCAAAAGCAGCACGATGCGGCCCGGCAGCTTGCCGGAAAACGAGGCGTTCATTGCGCCGCCTCCCCCTTGCGCTCGCCGCTGGCATGCGCCGTGGCGCGGGCCTGCAGGAGAAGCAGCACGATCATGGTGAGGATCAGCGCGGCACCAAGCGCGGCACCGAAGGGCCAGTCGTTCGCCGTCAGGAACTGGTCATAGACAAGGTTGCCGACCATCTGGAACCGCCCGCCGCCGAGAAGCGCGGGTGTGACGAAATTGCCGATGGAGAGCACGAAGACGAAGACGCCCCCGGCTGCGACGCCCGGAAGGGTGAGCGGCAGCGTGACGCGCAGGAAGGTGCGCACCGGCCCGGCGCCAAGGTCGCGCGAGGCCTCCATCAGCTCCGGGTTCAGCCGCGACAGCGTGGAATAGATCGCAAGGATGACGAAGGGCAGGTAATTATAGACGAGGCCGGTGATGACCGCGCTCTCGGTATAGAGCATCGACAGCGGCTCGCCGGTATAGCCGAGCCAGCGCAACAGGTTGTTGATCAGGCCCTCGCGGTTCAAAAGCACGATCCAGGCATAGGTGCGGATCAGGTAATTGCTCCAGAAGGGCAGCACCGCGAAGAACAGCAGGATCGGCTGCGACATCCTCGGCGCACGGGAAATCGCGTAGGCCGCGGGATAGGCGATCAGGATCGCCACCACCGTCGCCGTCAGCGCGATACGCGCGGAATTGAGGAAAATCTTCGCGTAGAGCGGATCGAGGACGCGGGCGAAATTCTCGAGCGTGAAGGTATATTCCACCCCACCCCAGACGCCGCGCTGGAAGAAGGCATAGCTCAGCACCAGCACGCATGGCACCACCATGAAGGCGACGAGCCAGGCGACGCCGGGTGCGGCGAGCAGGTTCGGTCTGGTGGCATTGAAGGACAAGGCTTCGCTCCCGCAATGCCGTTACGGCATCGCGCATGAATGGATGTCAGGAAGAAAATCGCCCGTGGCGGCGGGCCGCCTCCCGGCCGCCACGAGAAGGGGCCGCGCTTAGTTCGCGGCCTTGATCTCGCTCACGATGCGCGAATAGTCCTTCTGCGCCGTCCCGAGATCGCGCAACAGCTCGTATTTCACGAGGTCGGCCGGCGCCATCGCCATGGTCGGGTACTGTTCGGACAGCGCTTTGTCGAGGCTCTCCATCGCCGCTTTGTTCGGCACCTTGTAGAGTATGTTCTGCGCGGCCCAGGCATGGTTCTTGGCATCGAGGATGAAGTTGATGAACTTCATCGCCGCATCCTGCTTCTCCGAGCTTTTCATCACGACGATCGTGTCGATCCAGAGATCGGAACCTTCCTTCGGCACGACGAACTTGATGTCCTTATTCTCGGTGATGCCGTAGTTGCACCAGCCGTCCCAGGCATGCACCAGCGACGCCTCGCCGGAGACGAGCTTGGAGTAGAAGGTCGTGTCGTCGTAGGCGAGCAGGGTCTTCTTCGCCTCGATGAGCAGGTTTTTCACCTCCTCGAGCTTGGCCGGATCCTTCTCGTTGACCGAATAGCCCTTGGCGAGTTCGCCCGCCGCCATCAGCCAGCGGTCGGTCGCCAGCATCGTCGTCTTGCCCTTGAGGGCATCAGCCGGCTGGAGCAGGTTCAGCCAGCTGTCCGGCGTGTCCTTGACGAGATCGGAGCGGTAGCACAGGCCCGTCGTGCCCCAGGTATAGGGCACCGAGAAGGTGTTGCCCGGATCGTAGGCGAGCGTCGTCGCCTCCGGGTAGAGATTGGCGAGGTTCGGCACGGCGGCCTTGTCGATCGGCGCTGCCAGCCCCTGCCCGTTCAGGATTTCGGCGAAGGGCGAGGAGACGAAGACGACGTCGTAGCCCTTGCCGCCGCTCGCCATCAGCTTGCCCATGACCTCTTCGTTGGTGGCGTGGTTGACCACCTCGATTTCGAGCCCCGTCGCAGCCTTGAACTGCTCCGCGATATCGGGCGCCATGTAGCCGGCCCAGTTCGAGATGACGAGATCGGCGGCAGACACTGTCCCCGCCGCAAGGCATGCGGCAGCCAGCGCCGCGGCCGCGCAGGTCGCAGTCAGTCGGTTCTTCACGGTCACGGAAGACTCCCTTGTTTTACGTTGTTCCAACCTCTTCGACGGGCGCGCCGGTTCTCCGGTCTCATTCCCTATCGCATTGCAGTATTATTTAGAAAAAAAATACGTCAATAGGCCAAGTGCATTTTTGTGGTCCGCGTATTTCCGGACTTGCGAAACCACGGCTCAAAGGGCAGCATGCACGGCAATGGAAGGCAGACGCGAACAATGACCCCCGAGCCGAAACGCCCCAATTTCCGCCATGTCGAATTGGCGCAAAAAATACTGGATGTCGCCGGCGAGCGCGGCATGGCACCGGGGGAACGGCTGGCGGAGCAGGCGCTGGCCTCGCTCTGCAAAGTCTCGAGAACGCCGATCCGCAAGGCTTTGCAGATACTTGCCGAGCGCGACATGGTGACCTCGGATAGCGAGGGCGGCTATCTTCTGGCGGTCGATCCGGCCGCGACGGCGCGGCTGGAAGATATCGCTGACGGCGATGGCGACAGTGAAATCTATGCCGCGATCCTGCGAGACCTCGCCGCCGGGCGCATTGCCGAAAACCAGACCGTCGCAGCACTCCAGCGTCGCTATGACGTCTCACGGCAGACGGTACAAAATGCTCTGATGAAACTGGCGGAGGAAAATCTCGCCGAACGCGGTGCCGGCCAGCAATGGCTGCTGAAGCATTTTGCCATCAGCGGCGATGCGGCGGCGAAAAGCTACGAATTCCGTCTTGCGACCGAGCCGCTGGCGCTGACCCTGCCGGACTTCAAGCGCGACATGCCGGCGATGACGGCGCTGCGCCAGTCCATGCTGATCCTGCGCGGCATGAACGAGACGAATTTCGACCGCAAGCTCTTCGACCGGACGGACTACGATTTCCACCTGCTGATCGCCCGCTCCTGCGGCAATCCCTTCATGGCGGAAGCGCTCGCCAACCACCATCGCCGCCGCCGTGCCAGCCCGCCCGGTGGCCACGTCAATGCTTACAGGCTGATGCAGTCCAACCTCGAGCATATCCAGATCCTCGAGCAGATCGAGCGCGGCCAGATGGAGCTTGCCGCCGATCTGATGCGTGTGCATATACAGCTTTCCCAATCGCAGCGCCCCCGGCTCGCCGGTCGCGGCGTTCCTCCTGCCTTCAAGCTTGTCGTGCGTTAGTCCTCCATGGCGCCAGCAAAGACCATCGCCCTCTTCCCGGAAGCAAGCTACGGCGCCGCGCTCAACTGCGTCGGCATCGCCCAGGAATTGCGGCGCATGGGGCATCGCCCGGTCTTCCTCTGCCACCCCGGTTTTTCAGGCGTCTTCGCCGAATACGGCTTTGCCGAATACCAGCTGACCGAGGCGGATGCCGTCCCGACAGACTGGACGGATTTCATCGAGCGCCACCAGGACGCCTTCCGCCAGACGCCGCTCGACCAGCTCGAAAGTTATGTCGGCCCGACCTGGGAGGCGATCGTCGATACCGCGATGCGAGTGGAGGAGCCGCTGCGCCAGCTTCTGGCCCGGCTGAAGCCGGATGTGATCGTGCTCGACAACGTCGTGATGTTCCCGGCCATCGCCAATGCCGGCGTGCCCTGGATCCGCGTCGTCTCCTGCGCCGAAACGGAAATTCCCGACGAGAATGTGCCGCCCTATCTCTCCGGCTGCGGCGACAACGAGCGCGAAACCTGGGCCGTCTTCGCCGGCCGCTACGAGAAAACCGTCGCCCCCGCCCACCGACGCTTTTCCGCCTTCCTGGCCGAATGCGGCCTCAAGGCCCCGGCCGCGCCAACATTCCTCGATCTCTCGCCATGGCTGAACCTGCTGCTCGCGCCCCAGATCATCCGCCATGCGCGCCGCGCGCCGCTCGATCCGCAAAACGTCGTCTTCCTCGATGGCTGCGTGCGTCACGAGGCCCCCTATACGCCGCCACGTTTCGCCAGTCACAACGACGCCCCGCTCGTGCTGACGAGCTTCGGCTCGCTCGGTGCGATGGATGTGGCCATGACGAAGCGCATGATCGCCGTCTTCGCGACCCTGCCCTATCGCTTCCTCGTCAATGCCGGGCACTGGCGCGAGGATTATCGCGACGTGCCGGACAATGTCTTCATCGACAGTTGGTTCCCGCAGCCCTCGGTGGTCGAACAGGCGAGCCTGTTCATCCATCACGGCGGCAACAATTCCTTCTGCGAGGCGCTCTATTACGGCGTGCCGTCGCTCGTCATGCCCTATTGCTGGGATGGTCACGACAATGCGGCACGCGCCGCCGAAACCGGCGTCGGCCGGCGGCTTAACCGCTACGACTGGAGCGATGCCGACCTCACGGCCGCCATCGAAGACCTGCTCGGCGATCAGGAAATGCATGGGCGCCTCAAGGCCAACGCCTTGAAGATGCACAAAGCCGCGGGCGCAACCCGTGCCGCGGAGGAAATCGTCGGACTTCTGACCCGCGCCTCCCTCTGAAGGAAGAGAGAACCCGGAGCCGGCAGATCAAGCCAGCCCGAGACCTGCCACTGGCGGGTTGCGACGCCATGCGTTCTGGGCCATAAATCGCTCCCCACCTGTCGAAGGCCAGCCGTCATCACGAGTGTTGCGGGCCGTGCGTGATCCCCACGCCCGGCAAATCCCCCCGCGCTCCGGTTTGGCCCCGGCATGGGAAATGACAATGCGGATCGACAAAAAGGAGAACGCATCATGGGACACCTTGGCACGGATTGGCGCAAACGCGACTACCATCGTCAATGGCTCTGGCGGGAAGCAAACCGCCTGTTCGATTTCTTTCAGAACCGGGCCTTCAACCCCCTCGGCGGCTTTCACGAACTCGACGCCGAGGGCCGACCGATCAACCCCGGCAACCCCGTTCGTGGCATCCATTCCACCGCACGCATGGTGCATTGCTTCGCAATCGGCAGCCTGCTTGGCCGCCCCGGCTCCGATGATATCGTCGACCACGGCATGAAATTCCTCTGGGAAAAGCACCGCGACCACGAGCGCGGCGGCTATCACTGGTCGCTCGACAATGCCGGCCTGCTCGATGCCAGCAAACAAGGCTACGGTCACGCCTTCGTGCTGCTCGCCTCCTCAAGCGCCAAGCTCGCCGGCCACCCGGATGCCGACCGCATGATCGCCGATGTCACCGAAGTGCTGGAAAACCGCTTCTGGGAAGCCAAGCACGGGGCCATCGCCGAGGAGTTCGAGGCGGACTGGACACCGGTCCCCGGCTATCGCGGCCAGAACTCCAACATGCATCTGACGGAAGCCCTGATGGCCGCCTTCGAGGCAACGGGTGAGACGAGCTATCTCGACAAGGCGACAAGCATTGCCGATCTCGTCATTCGCCGCCGCGCTGGCGAAAACGGTTTTCGCGTACCTGAGCATTTCGACGAGAACTGGGTGCTCGACAAGGACTATCGCGGCAACGAGATGTTCCGCCCCTCCGGCACCACTCCCGGCCACTGGCTGGAATGGGCGCGCCTCATCCTCCAGCTTTATGCGCTCGGTGGCAAGAAGCACGATTGGATGCCGGAAGCGGCCAAGGCGCTCTTTTCGCAGTCCATCGCGCTCGGCTGGGACAAGGAAAAGGGTGGTTTCTTCTATACGCTCGACTGGGCCGACGAACCTGCCAAGCGCAACAAGCTCTGGTGGCCGATGGCCGAGGGCGTCGGTGCCGCCGCGTTCCTCGCCGAACATCTGCCGAGCGATTTCCACGAGACCTGGTATCGCAAGATCTGGGATGCCATTGCCCGCCACTTCCTCGATCAGGACCGCGGCGGCTGGCATGAGGAACTGACGGAAGATCTCGTGCCGAGCTACACCCTTTTCGCCGGCAAAGGGGATATCTATCATGCGCTCCAGGCCTGCCTGATCCCGCTTTATCCGGCGACGGGCAGCCTCACCAAGGGCATCATCGAGGCCGGCGGCCGCTAGGCCCGCTTCCTCACCGCCGGGCAGACGGGATTGGAATGATCGACATACCCGACCAGATCTCCACCGCTTGGATCGCCGCCGCCTCGGTGACGTTCCTGATCAAGCACTTCCTGGCGGATTTTTTACTTCAAACCGACTGGATGGCAGCGGGAAAGGACCAGCCGAAAGGCTGGCTCCTGCCGCTTGCCGCCCATGCCGGCGTGCATGGCGCGATGACGGCGGGGCTCTTCCTCGCCGTCGCGCCTTCGCTTGCCTGGCTCGGTTTCGCCGATATGCTGATACATGGCGCGATCGACCGCCTGAAGAGCATTTCCACCCGCCGCAAGGCCCTGACGCCCCGGCAAACGGCTTTCTGGTGGCTGTTCGGGCTCGACCAGACGCTGCATCACCTCACCCATATCGGACTTGCGATCGTGCTCGCCGCCACCGGGTCGGTCGCCTAGACCAGCGCCTCGCGCAACATCAGATCCGTCAGCGCGAACTGATCGGCAAACCAGCGGTCCGCGGCATGCCACATCAGCGGTGTCAGCTTGATATCGTGGCCGCCGCGCGCATCCGTTGCGACGAGGCCGGCATCGCGGGCGGCCTCGACGATGCGGCGGACATGGGTGCGCGACACGCCCGTCTGCGTTGCGAGCCGCTGATAGCCTGTCGTAACGACCATGCCGTCGTTTTCCCGTGCGCCGCGCAGGAGAAGCAGCATGATCATGTAACCGCAATCATGCGCGAAGAACGGAGCGAGCGGCAGATGCCGGCGGATGAGACGGCTGATATCGGGCAGATGGGCCAGCGTCGCCCGGCGCATGCCCTTGTGCAACGCGGCATCCGGCGGTCCCTTGAGCCCCTCTGTGGGGGAAAAGCCGAAGGTCGAAAGGCCGTCCAGAAGAAGACCGAGAACCTTTGCGTCGCGACCCAGAAGCGCATTGCTCGGCACGAGCAGGCGCACCCGCCGGTCGGAGGCATGCGCCTGTTGCGAGAGAAAGCCGTATTTACGCAGACACGAGACCTGCGCCTCGACCCGGTTGCGGCTGGCGACGCCCAGTTCCGTTACTTCCCTCTGCAAGCGACCGAGGGTCAGCCAGGTGGACGACTGGTTCGTGTCCTGCCCGGCATGCAGCGCCATGATCGCGAGATAGCAAAGAAAGCGCCCCTCCTCCAGGACAAGCCGGTTGAAGAGATGATTGCCGTCATAAAGCGCAAGCTTGCCATTGATATGCCTGTCGCGGGCGGTGGCAAAATCCGGTGCGCTCAAGAATTGGAACGGCGGTACGCGAAACGCTACAGAGGCATCGTCAAAGGTAATCTGATCCATGCTGCTTCCCCAATGCAGGTCGGCGCCCTGCGGACGCCGGGATCTAAAAAGACCCATTATTTTCCATGGGGTTCGAGTGGGCGCGAACTGTCAATCGTGGCAATTGTCTGACGACCCATTATGAGACGCTGCGACAAAAGAATGATACGCAATGCCAAACTGCCCGAGTTCCGCAGGCCCGCGAATTTCCTGGAACCTTGGCGCGTCTTATGACTTGAGGGGTATATGCCGTTGTCCAATAGTGGCGAGTCGCAATGAGTCCAGTCGACAAACTACTCTCCAGTTCCGTAGCCGCCCAGGCAGGTTCGGATATGCGCCTGGCAAGTCAACTCTTCGCCGAGACGCTGGATCCGGTATTCCGCACGACGCTTCTCACGCCGGAGCGGCTCGAGAACTTCCGTTCCGACCTTTCGACCTATTTCATGGGGCCGGCACTGTTCTTCGTCGCCGATATGGTCGGCACGACCTATACGTTCTCCAGGGACATGCGCCGGATCGCCCGCACGGGGCTTGACCTGATTTTCGTGCAGGTGACGCTCGATGGCAGCGACCTGCGGACCGTCAATGGCGAGACGGTGCTGGTCGAGGCCGGCGATATCTCCATCTTCGACCTCTCGCGCCCCCTGCAGGCGGAGACGCAGCACTGCCGTAACCTCACGCTCGTGCTGCCGCGCCATCTTCTGTTCAGCAAGGACGTGCAAAACGATGCCTTGCATGGTCTCGTTCTCAAACGCTCCACCAGCACGGCCCGGCTGATCGGCAGCCATCTGCGCGCACTTTTCGACGACCTCTCGGACATCACCCAGGCCGAGGCGCCGGCGATCGTCACCGCCACGGCAAACCTCGTCACCAATCTGGTCGGGCCGCAGGTCAGCAACCGCAGCCAGCCGGCACCGACCGTGCGCGGCGCTGTGATCATGGAGGTGCGCCGCTACATCGAGCAGAATATGGCACAACAGGATCTCGGACCAGATCATCTGTGCAAGATGTTCGGCCTGTCGCGCGCCACGCTCTACCGGCTTTTCGAGCCGGTCGGCGGCGTTAACGACTATATCCGCACACGACGCCTGCGCGCCGCCTTCGACATGCTGGCCAATGACGGCAAGCGGACGGTCGGCGAAGTCGCCTATGCCTGTGGCTTCCCTGATATTTCCGCGTTTTCCCGCGCTTTCCGCCACCAGTTCGGCATGAGCCCGAGCGAGGTGCGCGAAATAGGCGACCGTGGTCCGCTCGCGCTGACCGCGACAGAACGGCAGACTGCCGCCTCGGTGCATGACTGGCTGCGTATCGTGGGTTCCTTATAAGCATCTTGTCGTTTGACAGCTGGCATCACATCACACAATATGTGATCACATTTCTTGAATGAATCAGCTGGAGATCGGGATGGAGAGGGCGAACCTGGAGGCGCGTGCCCACGCGCTTGTCGAGGCGGAAGCGGAAATATTTCGCGCGAAGCGGCCGCGTTGCGCGGCGGCGCATGACGAGGCGACGTCCGGTTTCTTCGATGGCGTGCCGCAGCACTGGATGCTCGACTGGCCGACCCCCTTCCCGCTCGTCGTCGATCAGGCGAGCGGCGTCGAACTCGTCGATCTCGACGGCAACCGCATCGTCGATGTCTGCCTTGGCGATACCGGCGCCATGTTCGGCCACGGGCCGGCGCCCGTGCTCGAAGCACTGAAGAATGCCGGCACGCGCGGCCTGACCACCATGCTGCCCTCCTCGGATGCCCAGGTCGTCGGCCGCCTGCTGGTCGAGCGCTTTGGCCTGCCGCGCTGGCAGCTGGGAGCGACGGCCAGCGATGCCAACCGTTTCGCCATTCGTGTCGCCCGCGCCGTCACCGGCCGTGCCAAGCTTTTGGTCTTCGATGGCTGCTACCATGGCGCCGTGGATGACACGCTGGTCGATCTCGTAGACGGCAAGACCATTTCGCGCCGCAACCTGCTCGGGCAGGTGCGCGATCTCGGCGAACTCACCGTCTCCATCCCCTTCAACGACGAAGCAGCACTCGAAAAGGCGCTTGCCGCCCACGATATCGCCTGCGTGCTCGCCGAACCGGTCATGACCAATTGCGGCATGATCCCACCCGCCCCCGGCTTCCATGATGCGCTGCGCCGCCTCACCCGCGCCGCCGGCACGCTGCTCCTCATCGACGAGACACACACCATCTCCACCGGCCTAGGCGGCTATTCGATGGTGCATGGGCTGGAGCCCGATCTCGTCGTGATGGGCAAGCCGATCGGCGGCGGCGTGCCCGTCAGCGTCTGGGGCATGACCCAGGCGATCTCGGACAGGCTGCATGTCATCCGCCGCGAGCAGAGCGGTCACGGTCATTCCGGCATCGGCACGACGCTCTCCGGCAGCGCATTGCAGCTCGCCTGCCTGCGCGCCTGCCTCGAGCACGTCATGACCGAGGACGCCTACGCCAAGATGCAGGCCAACGCCGACCGCATCGAGACGGGCTTCAAGGCCGCCATCGCCGCCGCCGGCCTCGACTGGACGGTTTCGCGCGTCGGCGCGCGGCTGGAGGTCGTCTTCTCGCCCGTCCCGGTCACGAACGCTGCCGAGGCCCGCGCCGCCGCTTCCGATGTCATCGAAGCCGCGCTGCACCTCTCCATGCTGAACCTCGGCTATCTCCTAACGCCGTTCCACAACATGGTACTGGTCAGCCCCGCCTTTTCGGAAGAACAGGCCGACGGTCTCGTCGCGGCCTTCGCGACCGTCATCGGCCGCCTCGCGGAACGGAGGGCCGCAGCGTGAGCCGTGACCTTGCCACCCGCCCGCCGCAGGCCGCGGATATTGCCGAAGCCGAAGCCTTCCTTGCCGCGCATCCGGAGATCACATCCTTCGATCTCGTGCTGATCGACCTCAACGGTATCGCGCGCGGAAAGATCATCCGCCGGCATGAACTGCTGCCGATCTTCCGCTCCGGCCGGCACTTGCCCGGCTCCATTCTCGGTCTCGACGTGACCGGCGAGGATGTCGAGGAAACCGGGCTCGTCTGGGCGGATGGCGATGCCGACCGCCGCGCCTGGCCGATACCGGGTTCGCTGGTTCGCCTGCCCTGGACGGCGCCGTCGCGCGGCGAAGTCCGCCTCGCGCTCTACGAACTCGACGGCACGCCGATGGCGGCCGATCCGCGCCATGCGCTGGCACGCCAGGTGCAGCTGCTCGAAGCCGATGGTTTCCACCCGGTTCTCGCCTATGAACTGGAATTCTACCTGCTCGACCGTGAACGCGCCGCCGATGGCAATTTCCAGCCGCTGCGCCTGCCGCTCTCGGGCGAACGGCCCGACGGCATCCAGGTCTATGGCGTCACCGAACTCGACCGGCTGGAACCCTTCATCGACGCCGTCTATCGCGGCGCGGAAGCACAGGGCCTGCCCGTCGAGACGATGATCTCGGAATATGCCCAGGGCCAGTTCGAACTGACCTTGCGCCACGGCAGCGCCTTGCGGGCCGCCGATGACATCGCCATGTTGAAGCGGCTTCTCCGGGCGCTCGCCGTGCGCCATGGCATGATGGCCTGCTTCATGGCCAAGCCCTTTGCCGGCCGCGCCGGCTCCGGCATGCATGTCCATGCCAGCCTTGCCGATGGCGCAGGCAACAACCTCTTCGCAGACCAGGGCGAGGTACTGTCGCCGCTCCTGAAACAGGCCATCGCGGGCCTGCTTGAAACCATGCACGAGTCCATGCTGGTCTTCGCCCCGCATTTCAACTCCTGGCGACGTTTCTCCGCGCAGAGCTACGCGCCGACCACGCCGACCTGGGGCACCAACAACCGCAGCGTCGCCGTGCGCGTCCCCGCCGGCTCACCCGCCGGCCGCCATCTCGAACAGCGCGCCGCCGGCATCGATTCCAACCCCTATCTGGTCGGCGCGACCGTGCTGGCCGGCATGCGCAAGGGGCTTCTGGCCAAGGCCGATCCCGGCCCGGAAACCACGGCTTATGCCGAAGCGACCGGAGACGAGCTGCCGCCGGACTGGCGCGGTGCCATCGAGACGGCGACACGCTCGTCCTTCCTCAAGGAAGCGCTCGGCGAACGCCTTCATCATGTCTACCTCGCCCTCAAGCGCGCCGAATACCGCCGCTTCGCGAGCGAAGTGACGGCGCTGGAACGCACACTCTACGGCGAGATCGTCTGACCATGAAAACCTTCTACACCGCCGATCACCATCTGCATCACAGCGGCATGGAGCTCTCCTTCGGCCGCATCGTCGAAACCTTCGAAAAGCCGGTGCGCGCAGAAATCGTGCTCAATCGCGTAAAAGACGTCGGCCTCGGCCCGGTGCTGGAGCCGGCTTCCTACGACCGCGCCGCAATCGAGCGCATCCACACGCCTGACTATCTCGACTTCCTGGAAAACGTCTTTGCCGAATGGCGGGCGGCGGGACGTGACGGCGAAGTCTGGCCCTATAGCTGGCGCCACCGCTCCATGCCGATGATCGACGCCCCGCCCTCCGGTCTCGACGCGCGCCTGTCCTACTATTCCTTCGACATGGCAGGCTCCATCACCGAGACGACGTGGCAGGCCGCCAAGCGCGCCGCCGACACCGCCCTTGCCGGCGCGGACGCCGTGCTTTCGGGCGAGCGCGCCGCCTTCTCGCTCTGCCGCCCGCCCGGTCATCATGCCGGCCGCGATTTCTTCGGCGGCTATTGCTACCTCAACAATGCCGCCATCGCCGCCCAGCGCTTCCTCGACAACGGCCACGCCCGCATCGCGATCTTCGATGTCGATTACCACCACGGCAATGGCACGCAGGAGATCTTCTACGACCGCGACGACGTGCTCTTGGCCAGCCTGCACGGCGATCCGGATTTCGAATTCCCCTTCCATCTCGGCTATGCCCGCGAACGCGGCGCCGGCAAGGGCGAAGGCTATAACCTCAACTACCCGCTCCCATCAGGTACGCCCTGGAGCGAATGGCAGGCCGCCTTCGAGGACGCGCACGAAAAGATCCGCGCTTACGCCCCGACCGCCCTCGTCATCTCGCTCGGCGTCGATACGTTCAAGGACGATCCGATCTCGCAGTTCAAGCTGGAGAGCGAGCACTTCACGACGATCGGCCGCCGCATCGCCGATTTCGGCCTGCCGACGCTCTTCGTCATGGAAGGCGGCTACGCCGTCGATGCGCTGGGCGTCAACGCGGTGAACGTGCTGCAGGGATTTGAGGGCGCCTGACGGTCAGAACGTGTCCGGCCACTCGCGCGCACCATGCTGCACGAAGAGCACTTCCACGCGCGTTTCGAGGACACGATAGGCAACGACATAGGGCATACCCGGCACCACGAGTTCCCGGGTTCCTTCGATCTCTCCGGTACGGCCGATAAAGGGATTACCGGACAGTAGGCGTTTCGTGCGCCCATGAATATTCGCGACGACTTTGCCGGCAGCAGCGGGATTGCGTTCAGCAATATAGTCGCCGATCGCCTGCAATTCGCGGAGATAGCGGCGGGTCCAGACGACCGGCGTCATCTGCAATCAGCGCGATGCGTATCTGTTGAGCACGGCGGCGATCGCTTCCTCACTGGCGAAGTCGCCTCGATCCGCATCCGCAAGCCCGGCTTCGACGCCCTCGATCCATTTTTCCTGCCAGGCGAGCGACCGGCCATGCGCAAGCGCGTCCTCGATGATCTGGCCGCGCGTCAGGGACGACCGCGCCGCAAGCGCATCGATACGGCGGTCAAGGTCATCGGATATGTCGTTGCGCTTGTCCATACCGCATTCTCGCATGAAGCGCCCGGCACCGCCAGCCCGTCTCAAACGTCCTTGAGCAGGTTGTTGCGCGAGAGGTTCTTCACGTCGCGCTCACCGCAGAGCGCCATCGTGATGTCGAGTTCCTTGCGGATGATCTCGAGCGTGCGGCGCACGCCGGCCTTGCCGCCGGCGCCGAGGCCGTAGAGGAAAGGGCGGCCGATATAGGTGCCCTTGGCGCCGTAGCACAGTGCCTTCAGCACGTCCTGGCCGGAGCGGATGCCGCCGTCGAGATGCACTTCCATCTGATCGCCGACGGCATCGACGATGCGCGGCAGCATGCTGATCGAGGAGGCGGCGCCATCGAGCTGGCGGCCGCCGTGGTTGGAAACGATGATGGCGTCCGCGCCGCTGCCGAGCGACATGCGTGCGTCTTCCTCATCAAGGATGCCCTTGAGGATCAGCTTGCCGCCCCAGCGCTCGCGGATCCATTCGATATCCTTCCAGGACAGCTGCGGATCGAACTGTTCCGAGGTCCATGAGGAGAGCGAGGAAAGGTCGCCGACCCCCTTGGCGTGGCCGACGATATTGCCGAAAGTCCTGCGCTTGGTGCCGAGCATGTCGAGGCACCAGAAGGGCCGCGTCGCCATCTGCCAGAGATGTTTCGGCGTGAAACGCGGCGGAGCGGACAGGCCGTTTCGCAGGTCCTTGTGGCGCTGGCCGAGGATCTGCAGGTCGAGCGTCAGCACGAGCGCCGAGCAGCCTGCGGCCTTGGCGCGGTCGATGAGGTTCAGGACAAAATCCCGGTCCTGCATCACATAGAGCTGGAACCAGAAAGGCTTCGACGTGACGGAGCGCACATCCTCGATCGAGCAGATGCTCATCGTCGAGAGCGTAAAGGGCACACCGAACTCCTCGGCCGCCTGCGCGGCCAGCATTTCACCATCGGCATGCTGCATGCCGGTGAAGCCGGTCGGCGCAATGGCGACGGGCATCGAAACCTTCTCGCCGATCATCTCGCTGGCGAGCGACCGGTTGGTCATATCCACCAGCACGCGCTGGCGCAGCTTGACCTTGTGGAAGTCCTCTTCATTGGCGCGATAGGTGCCCTCGGTCCAGGCGCCCGAATCCGCGTAGTCGAAGAACATTTTTGGCACACGACGACGTGCCTGTTCCTTGAGGTCTGCGATCGTCAGGGCCTGCTCTACGCTCATCTCGTCCTCACAGGTCGGGCCGCAGCCACGACATTCCGTATTCTCGGGGATGAGCAATCTTTAAGAGGAGGATTGAGACGCGGCAAGGGCTCACGCCCACAATCGAGTGTGAATGATCTATTTATCAATAAAATATTTGTACCACACTCGAAAAGCGGCGCAGAAACGAAAACGCCCTCCCGGCGGAACCGGGAGGGCGCGGAACGATCCTGCGATCGCGCTTACTTCGTGGCGTAGAACTTCGCCATGTCGGGCAGGCGCTTGGTGCGGATACTGGAGGCCTTGCCGGCGGTGCGGAAAGCTTCGAAACGCTCGCGGCAGACTTCCGTCATGCGGGCGGTCGCCGGCTTCAGGTAGGTGCGCGGGTCGAAATTATCAGGCTTTTCCTTGAAGTTCTTGCGGATCGTGCCGGTCATGGCGAGACGCAGGTCCGTATCGATATTGACCTTGCGCACGCCGAGCGGGATCGCCTTCTGGATTTCGGCGACCGGAACGCCCCAAGTCTGCTTCATCTCGCCGCCATAGGTAGTGAAGAGGTCCTGCAGATCCTGCGGAACCGACGACGAACCATGCATGACGAGATGCGTGTTCGGCAGCTTCTTGTTGATCTTGGCGATCGTATCGATCGACAGGATGTCACCATCCGGCGCGCGGGTGAACTTGTAGGCACCGTGGCTGGTGCCGATGGCGACGGCCAGCGCGTCGACGCCGGTCTTGGAGACGAAGTCGAGCGCCTGGTCCGGGTCGGTCAGCAGTTCCTCACGCGAAAGCTTGCCCTCGAAGCCGTGGCCGTCTTCCTTTTCACCGGCGCCCGTTTCCAGGTTGCCGAGACAGCCAAGCTCACCTTCGACCGAAACACCGGCCGCATGCGCGATCTTCACGACTTCCGCCGTGACGTCGACATTGTATTCGTAGCTGGCAATCGACTTGCCGTCGGCGAGCAGCGAGCCGTCCATCATGACGGAGGTGAAGCCGTTGGTGATGGCGGAGATGCAGGTCGAGGGCTGGTCGCCGTGGTCGAGATGCAGGCAGACCGGGATATGCGGATATTCTTCGGCAGCACCCAGGATGAGATGACGCAGGAACGCATCGCCCGCATAGGAGCGCGCACCGCGGCTTGCCTGCAAGATCACCGGGGAGTCCGTTGCATCTGCTGCACGCATGACCGCCTGGACATATTCCAGGTTGTTGACGTTGAATGCCGGCAGTGCGTAGTCGTTCTCCGCTGCGTGGTCGAGCAATTGCCGCATGGTGATCAATGCCATTCCTGTCCTCCTTTTAGGATGCTGATTTCACGGGTTGGCGGCACTATTCACAGAACAGTCCGCCATATGCAACAGGCCTGAAAGACCCGACTGCGAGCCAAATCGATTAAATGGAGCAGTAGAAATAAATTTCTCGTGGACAGGGTAAAAATCCGGCCCGCGTGAGCGAGCCGGATCCGGAAAATCCATCCATTTCAAATAAGTAGGACAATTGCCCGAAAGACGGGCAATCGCCACCAGAGAAAATCTCACTCGTCTTCGGCCGATTCCGGCGCCTGGAAGCTGCCACGCTCGCCCGAAATGATCTCGCGTTTGCCGACATGGTTGGCAGGGCCGACGAGGCCTTCCTTCTCCATGCGCTCGACGAGGGACGCAGCCCGGTTGTAGCCGACGGCAAGGCGGCGCTGGATATAGGAGGTCGAGCACTTGCGATCGCGCAGTACGACCTTGACCGCCTTCTCGTAGAGATCGTCGCCGTCTTCGGCGGCGATATCACCCTTGTCGAAGACGGCACCGCCGGTCGTCGGCTTCTCGTCTTCCTCTTCTTCCTCGTCGGCCGTCACCGTTTCCAGATATTCCGGGCGGCCCTGGGCCTTGAGATGCAGCACGACCTTTTCGACTTCCTCGTCGGAAACGAAGGGGCCATGGACGCGCGAGATGCGCCCACCGCCGGCCATGTGCAGCATGTCGCCCTGGCCGAGGAGCTGTTCGGCACCCTGTTCGCCCAGGATGGTGCGGCTGTCGATCTTCGAGGTGACCTGGAAGGAGATGCGCGTCGGGAAGTTCGCCTTGATCGTGCCGGTGATGACGTCGACCGAGGGGCGTTGCGTCGCCATGATCAGGTGGATACCGGCGGCACGGGCCATCTGGGCGAGACGCTGGATCGCGCCTTCGATCTCCTTGCCGGCGACCATCATCAGGTCGGCCATCTCGTCGACGATGACGACGATATAGGGCATCGGCTCGAGCGAGAGTTCCTGCTCCTCGTTGATCGCCTCGCCGGTTCCCTTGTCGAAACCGGTCTGCACGCTGATCGAGATCGTCTCGCCCTTGTCGCGGGCGGCGGCAACGCGGGTGTTGTAGCCGTCGATATTGCGCACGCCGAGGCGCGACATCTTGCGGTAACGGTCCTCCATCTCGCGCACCGCCCATTTCAGCGCCATGACGGCCTTCTTGGGATCGGTGACGACGGGGGTCAGCAGATGCGGAATGCCGTCATAGATCGACAGTTCCAGCATCTTGGGATCGACCATGATCAGGCGGCATTCTTCCGGGCGGAAACGGTAGAGCAGCGAGAGGATCATCGTGTTGATGGCAACCGACTTGCCCGAGCCGGTGGTGCCGGCGACGAGCAGGTGCGGCATCTTCGCGAGTTCGGCGATGACGGGTTCGCCACCGATGGTCTTGCCCAGGCATAGCGGCAGCTTGAAGCCGGTGCGGGCAAAATCCTGGCTCTCGATCATCTCGCGGAAATAGACCGTCTCGCGCGTCTGGTTCGGCAGCTCGATGCCGATGACATTGCGGCCGGGCACGACCGCCACACGGGCCGAAAGGGCCGACATGGAGCGGGCGATATCGTCGGCAAGACCGATGACGCGCGAGGATTTCACGCCCGGTGCGGGCTCGAATTCGTAGAGCGTGACGACCGGACCCGGGCGAACATGGATGATCTCGCCGCGAACGCCGAAATCTTCCAGGACGCTTTCGAGAAGGCCGGCATTCTGTTCCAGCTGTTCCTGCGTCAGCACGAAACCGACGGTGCGCGGCGGCTCCTGCAACAGGTCGCGCGGCGGATATTCGTAGGTATCGCCGGCCGGCGTCGCCATCGTGACCTGGAACGGCTTGGCACGGGAGAGCACCGAAGACGGCATTTCGCGCGCGGGCTCGGCAATCGCGACCGGGGAGGACGCCGCGACAACGGCAGCGGGGCTCTGCTTGAACTCGAAAACCGGCAGGACGACCTCGGCAACGGTTTCGACGACCGGTGCCGGGACGATTGCGACCGGCTCGATCTTCACCTCGGGCACGATGACGGCAGGCTCGGCGACGATGGTGCGAGCCGTTGCCGGACGGCATTCGACGACACGGAAGAGCGACGCGATGGAGGACGGCTCAGCAGGCATCTCGGCGACCGGGACCGGTGCGGGCGGGATGACGACGGGTGCCGGTGTCGGCAGCGGCATACGCACAACGGTGGCGGCTACGGCAGGCTTCACCCGGACCTCGGCGGCATCCTCGTCGGGAACGAACGTTTCCCAGAATGCATGGTCCGAGAGATTGGCAAAGCGGGCGATGGCGGCGCGGACATCCGCCTTCACGACCGGCTTTGCGGCGGCAATAACGGGCGCGGCCATGCGCGGGACGATCGGCGCGCTCGGCTTGAACACCACCGAAGCATCGGCCGGTGTGCCGACCGTGCCGGCGGCAACCAAGGCCTGAACGAGCGGCGGGGCGGGTTCGGCCGGTGCAGCGGCGGCAGCGGCCTCCGCCTGCTGCTCTTCGGAGCGGCGACGGCGATCCTCGAGGGCCTCCCGCAGGCGCTGAAGCAGCTCGGCTTGGCTGAGCTGCGGCGTCAGGATGGGCTGGGCAGCCTCGACAGGCTGTTCGACCGTTTCGGCCGCCAGCTGGGCGTGCTGTGCCTCTTCGGCGGCAGCCTCCTCGATCTTCGCCGCGACCTTGTCTGGCGTGCGGGTAAAACGCACGTTCGGGGCCATGTAGAAATGGCTTTCCCAGCTGCCGTCGGAAAACTGGCCGGGATCGTAGCTGCGCAGCGCCGGCGAGCGGAACCTCGGATGATAGGCCTCGTCGTTCGCCACCGGCTCATCCGCGGCGTGCCAATCCTCAAATTCCGGCTCTATCTCCGGCAATTCATTGTTTTCATAAGCGGAATTCGCCGAGTGATCGACGCTTTCCTCTTCGGTTTCGAGGACGGGGTAAAAGTTTGTTCTGGAAATACGCATGAACCTGCACACTCGACGATCATTGCCGATAGGGATGCGTAGATGGTTAGGAAATGAAGGTTAACAATGTCTTTGGACGGGACGGAAATCGTGTTGGCGATCCCGTTTCAATCCACCCGTTTTCCCTCGCCATCGAAGGCGTGAAGCCTGTCTTGCGGCAGGTCGACGCGGATCGTCGTGCCGGGATTCAGCATCCGTCTGTCCTGTGTAAAAATTTTCATCGGGATGCCGTGAACGGTGACATGCATGATGATACCGAAGCCCGTCGGCTCGATGAGATCGACCGCGGCTTCCAGCGCACCGCCTTCGACAATCACAACATGTTCAGGACGGATGCCGAGTGTCGCCGCCGAGCCTGATTCGAGACCCTCGCGTTTGCGAATCGGAAGCGTCGTGCCATTCGCAAGCCTGAGGTCCGCGTGATCGCCGGAAACGAGATAACGTCCTTCGAAAAAGTTCATGCCGGGCGAGCCGATGAAGCCGGCGACGAAGAGATTGGCGGGCCGATCGTAGAGCTCGAGCGGCGAGCCGACCTGCTGGACGACGCCGGCGTGCATGGCGACGATGCGGTCCGCCAGCGTCATCGCCTCGATCTGATCATGCGTGACATAGATGGAGGTCGCGCGAAGGTCGCCGTGCAGCTTTTTGATTTCGGCACGCATCTGTTCGCGCAGGCGCGCATCGAGGTTGGAGAGCGGCTCGTCGAAGAGAAAGGCCTTCGGTTGGCGCACGATGGCGCGGCCCATGGCGACGCGCTGGCGCTGGCCGCCGGACAGTGCTTTCGGGCGGCGCTCCAGAAGCGGCTCCAGCCCGAGCTTGGCGGCCGCACCACCGACGGCGCTCGCGATCTTCTCCTTGGCGGAACGGCGCAGGCGCAGGCTGTAGCTCATGTTGTCGGCGACGCTCATATGCGGATAGAGCGCGTAGGACTGGAACACCATGGCGATGTCGCGGTCTTTTGGCGCGAGATCGTTCACCCGTTTGCCGTCGATCTGGATGTCGCCGGACGTAACGTCCTCCAATCCTGCGATCATGCGCAGCAGAGTGGACTTGCCGCAGCCGGAGGGGCCGACGAGCACGATGAATTCGCCGTCGCGAATGGTGAGATCGACGCCGTGCAGGACGGGAAAGGCGCCGAAGCTTTTGCGGACACTCTGGATATCGATGGAAGCCATGGGAAAACCTTTCAGCCTTTGACCGCACCGGCCGTCAGGCCCTGCACGAGATAGCGCTGGATGAGCAGGAAGAAGAGGCAGGCCGGGATGAGCGCGAGCACGCCCGCCGCCATCATCTGCCCGAAATCGACCGAGAATTTGGAGACGAAGGTGAGAAGCCCGACTGGGAAAGTCGCCGCATCGTTGCCGGAGATCAGCATCAGCGCGAAGAGCAATTCACTCCAGGCCGCCGTGAAGACGAAACCAAGGGTGGCGGCGATGCCGGGCAGCGTCAGCGGCAGGATGATCTGGCGGAAGGCGACGAACTGGGTCGCCCCGTCGATCATCGCCGCCTCTTCCAGGTCCTTCGGAATGCCGTCGAAGAAGGACTGCATGAGGAAGGTTGCGAAGGGCACGTTGAAGGCGGTGTAGACGAGGACGAGGCCGGTGAGGCTGTTCGTCAGGCCGAGCGGCGAGAGCATCTTGAAGATCGGCGCCACCAGCATGACGAGCGGGAACATCTGCGTCATCAGCATCAAGGCGACGATCCAGTATTTTGCGCGGAAGGTGAAACGCGACAGTGCGTAGCCGGCAAGCGAGGCGAGGATCGTCACCGTCACGGCCGTGGAGCCGGCGACGATGAGGCTGTTCTTGAAGAAGGTCGGGAAGGCGCTGTGAGCGATGACGAAGGAATAGTGCTCGAAGGTCGTGCGCGACGGCCACATCCGCACGCCCTCGCTGTAGAGCAGATCGTTCGGCGTGACCGAGACCTTCAGGAGCCAGAACAGCGGAAAGAGCGCGAAGGCGATATAGGCGAGGATTGCCAGGCGATGCAGGATGGTAAGGACGGGTTTGCTTCGCATGGCATCACCCCTTGTTGAGCAGCGTCTGCCGCAGCAGCACGATCAGCAGCGAATAGACGAGCAGGAGCACCAGCAGCACGAGGGCGATAGCCGAGGCATAACCGAAATCGAGCCGCTTGAAGGCCTGCGTGAAGATGTAGCTCGCGACGATCTGCGTGCGGTCCGCCGGCCCGCCATTGGTCATGACGACGATGAGATCGGCGAAATTGGAGACCCAGACGGTGCGCAAGAGGATGGTGATGGCGATGGTTGGCGCCAGAAACGGCAGCGTGATCGAAAGGAACCGTTGCACCGGCCCGGCCCCGTCGATGCTGGCCGCTTCATAGAGATCGCGCGGGATCGCCTGTAGAGCGGCAAGCAGCGTGATCGCGAAGAAGGGAATGCCCCACCAGACATTGGCGGCGATCGGCCCCCACATGGCGAGTTGCGGGTCGGAGAGGATATTGTTCGGCGCATCCATGATCCCGAGCGCATACAGCCAGTGCGGCAGGGGGCCGATCACCGGATTGAACAACCAGGCCCAGTTGAGGCCCGCCAGGAAACTCGGCACCGCCCAGGGGAGGAAGACGAGCGCCTGCGCCAGACCGCGACCGGCAAAGGGCTTGTCGAGCAAGAGTGCGAGGATGAGCCCGAAGACGAATTGCAGGAAGACCGACGCGCCCGTCCACCACAAGGTGTTGCGCAACGCCCGGAAGAACGCCTGATCCTGACCGAGCGCCCTGAAATGATCGAGCCCGATGAAGCCGCCGGAAAACGGGTTCAAAAGCTGGATATCGCGGAAGGCATAGGAAATACCGAGCGCCAGCGGCACCAGCATCACACCGATGATCAGGATCAGCGCGGGCGCGCTGTAGAGATAGGGTTCCGACGCATCGGCGATCCGCTTTCGAAGCGGCTTTGCAGCGTGCGAATGGGCGTCAAAGGTCATCGTCTCGCTTCCGGTGGGTGCGGGGCGTTTCAAAAAGCGGATGGTACCGGGCGGAGCCTTGGGTCTCCGCCCGGTCGTTCCTCAGGCCTATTTCTTGGCGAGGAACTTCTGCTGTGCCTTCGTCAGATAGTCGGCCCACTGGTTGGCCAGGTCTTCCGGCGTGATGTCGCCGAGAAGCGCTTCCTGCGAGGTCTTGATGACGAGCGAATCCTTGAAGAAGGCGAATTCCTCGAGATGCGTCGGCATCACGGTCGGCACGGCATCCTTGTCTTCAAGCTCGGCGAACCAGCCCTTGAACTGTTCGCTGGCATAGAAGGAATCCTTTTCCGCTGACGTATGAACCGGCAGCGCGCCGGTGCGCTTGTTCCACTCGATATTGCCTTCCGGGCCTTCGAGCGTTTCGATCAGCTTCCAGGAGAGATCCTTGTTGGCGCTGGTGGCAAACATCGACCAGCCGGCGAAACCGATCGTCGGGAAGGTCTTGCCGGCAGGCCCCTTCGGCATGGTCATGATGCCGTAGTCTTCCGCCTTCATGCGCTCTGCGATGGCGATGAGTGCGTCCGGGTCCTGATCGAGGAAGGCGCAGGTGCCGGAATAAAAGCCGGCGACGATCTCGTTGAAGCCCCAGTTGACGCTGTCCTTCGGCGCATAACCGTTCTTGTAGAGATCGATCACCCAGGTGAGGCCCTTGACCCAGCCTTCGCTGTTGAAGGTGGAGGTGCCGTCCTCGTTGAAGAACTTGTTGTCGCCGGCCATGGAAGCGCCGAACATCACCCAGCCGTTCAGGCCGCCCGGACCGCCGCGCAGGCAGTAGCCGTATTTGCCCGGCAGTGCCGAGATTTTCTTGGAGGCTTCGGCGAACTCATCCATCGTCTTCGGCGGTTCGGAAACGCCGGCCTCGGCAAGCAGCTTCTTGTTGTAGAACATGGCACGCAGATAAAAGCCGTAGGGCAGCATATAGGCCGTGTCCTTGATGTCACGGCCAAGTTCCAGCGCGCGGGGCGTCAGGCCGGCGGTATGTTCCCACTTCGCCAGATAGGGCTCCAGGCTTTCGAGCATGCCGTTATTGGCATAGAGCGACAGCCAGGTGTCCGGCATTTCCATGACATCAGGCACCTCACCGGCCGAAACCATGGTGGCGAATTTCTGAAACGCCTCGCCCCAGGGCAGCGAGATGATCTCGACCTTCGTGCCGGGGTTCGCCGCCTCGAACTTGCCGACAATGGATTTCAGCGTCTCGGTCCGCTCGGGGCTGGTGATCACCTCGACGAGCTTCAGCGTGGTATCAGCCAATGCGCTCGATGCCATCAGGGTGGTGATGAGAGCGGCAGTCAAAAGTCTCTTCATGGTCGTTCCCTCTTTTCTGGTTTGCTTCCGATAATGAAGTCAGGCTTCGGTCGCGGCTGAAATTGCCGTTTCCAGATCACTCCACAGGGCCTCGGTTCCCTCCAGGCCGACATGGAGACGCACGGACCGCGCGTGAATGCCGAAGGCATGCGCGGAATTGGGCTGGGCCTTCTGCTCCAGCACGACCTCGCCCGGCACGATCAGGCTCTCGTGCCCACCCCAGGAGACGCCGAGCTTGAAGAGCTTGAGGCGGTCCGCGAAGGCCTTGATGTCGATGCCTTCGCGGAAGATGAAGGAGAACAGGCCGGACGTACCGGTAAGGCCCGGCGGCAGGCGATTGGCGAGCGCGGGATGGCAAACCGTCTCGACGATATCGAGCGCCTGCAACCGCTTGGCGATCTCAAGCCCGGCTGCTTCATGCGCCTTCATGCGGATCGGCAGGGTGCGCAGGCCGCGGATCAACAGCCAGGCATCGAAGGGCGAGAGCTTGCCGCCGAGATAGGGATAGGCCTCCGAGCGGATGCGCCCGATCAGCTCTTTCGACCCGGTGACGATACCCGCGACCACATCGCTGTGACCGCCGAGATATTTTGAAGCCGAGTGCAACACCAGATCGACGCCGAGCGTCAGCGGACGCTGGAAGATCGGGCTCGCCCAGCTGTTGTCGATGACGCTGACGGCGCCGTGGCGTTTGGCGAGTGCCGCAAGCGCACCGACATCGTGCGCCTCCATGACCCAGCTCGTCGGGCTTTCGAGATAGAGCAGCTTGGCGCCCGGCAAGGCCTTGGCCACCGCTTCCTCGTCGCGCCCATCGACATAGGTCACCTCGATCTTCATCCGCTTCAGATGCGTGCCGAACAGGCGGAAGGCATCCGGGTAGCAATGGCGCACCGCGACGATACGGTCGCCCGGCTCGACGAAGGAGAGCACGGTGGAGGAAATCGCCGCCATGCCGCTGGCAAAACCCAGCGCGTCCTCGCCGCCCTCGAGCTTGGCCAGCATCTCCTCGAAGGCGCGCACCGTCGGGTTGAGGCCACGCGTATAAATCGGCCGCACGATCTCGCCGCGATAGGCCGACACCATCTCGTCATAGCTGCCGAAGGTGAAGAGCGAGGTCTGCACGATGGGCGGCACAACCGCCTCGAAGGCGTTCGCTTCGTCATGGGCGACGATAAACGAGGCTAGGTCGAACGGATCGGCTCCGTTGGTCATTTGGACATTTCCTTGATGTCTTCCTCGACGACTTCGAGGATCTTGAGCGTTTCGATACGCGCGGTCTCTGGATCCTGCGCTGCGATCGCGTTGAAGAGCGTACGATGGAATGGGAAGGACCGGCGGGCGAAATCCGGCCGGTTGAAGGGCTTTTCCCAGAAGGTCTCGAAGGCGCCGCGCATCTGTTCGAGAAGCTGCTTGAACAGCGGATTGTGCGTGGCGTCGTAGATGGCGAGGTGGAAGGCAAGGTCTTCCGGACCCGAAGAGCCCTTGGAAAGATGCACGCGCTCCATCTCGTCGAGCTTTTCCTCGATGATGACGAGGTCCCCGGCTGTCCGGCGCTTGGCCGCCACCATATTGGCCTCGCATTCGAGACCACGGCGAACCTCGAGCGTCTGCAAGAGGATGTCGCGCAGATGCGCCGCGTCGAAGGAGAGCGGCATGTGCACGGTCGCGGTCGTGATCGGCTTCAGGAGATAGGTGCCGCTGCCCTTGCGGCTTTCGATGACACCGAGCGCCTGGAAATGGCGGATCGCCTCGCGGATCGTCGAGCGCCCCACCGCCAGCGCCGCCATCAGCTCGCGCTCGGCCGGCAGGCGTTCGCCTGCTTTCAGACTTGCGCGGTCGATATAGGAGGCGAGCGCCTCCGTCACCTGCCGCGCACGGTCGATGGGCGGCAAGGGCGCGATCTGCGGCCTGCTGCTCGGTTCTGCCGGCATGACACCAATTCCCCTGTCTCGTGTCAGCTTCTCAAATTGGTCTGACATCTTAGCATTATGCGCTGACCCTCCTCTGTCAAGAGATTAATCATCCGTAAGCAGAGCAATCACCCATGAAAACGCAAAGAGCCGATCCTTACGGGATCGGCTCTTTTGGACGGTGATTGAAGACAGTGATGTCAGGCTTTCGGGATCTCGAAACCGAGGGTCCATTTGTCGCCGAGCAGCCGATCGTATCGCGGTGGGTCGAACCGCTCGAAGCCGCCCCCGGGATAGAGGGTCAGTTCGCCCAGCTTGATCCAATCGTCGCTGGCATAGAGATCGATGCGCAGGAAATCGAAACCTTTGCCGATCGTCTGCGCGATGCCCATCATCTCGTCGAAACGCGCCGGCTTCGGCACGTCACCTGGATGCGGCGTGAGATAATCGGGATCATGGAACGGCAGGCGCTGCCAGTCGGGCGTGTAGTGGCAGGCATAGCCCTTGCCGTCGATACGCAGGTTCACCTCGATATGCGAAACGACGCCATCGAAAGTGAAGAAACGGTAGTCCCAGGGCACGCCGCCATCGACCACCAGCATCGCCTCGATCAGTATCTGCGGCTTGACCTGACTATAGGCCCATTCGCGATTGTAATGGGCGTGATCGAGCGCAAGCCAAGCCGGCGCCGGATTGTCATCCAGCAGGCGACGGATGTCGTCCTGCGTATAGAGGAACCGTCCCTGCGCGCTGGCATGGGTCGGCTTCACCACGGCCGGCAGCGCGACCGTCGACCAGTCCACCGTTGAAAGATCGGTTCCAACCCAATAGGTCGGCGTCACATAGGCGGAGCCGAGCCTCTCCTCGACGAAGGGCTTTACGCCGGCCTTGTCGACCAGCGTGGCGTAGATGGGTTTGCGATCATAGAGTTTTCGCGCCTGCACCTTCTCACAGAAGGTCTTGGGGCGATCGATATCGGGCCATTCACCCTTGATGACCCAGTATTTCAGCTTCAGATAAGATTTATCCGACAGCGGCGCAATGACGCGCCAGATCAGATGACGGAACATCTCCTTGAGCGTCCGCCGCTGATAGCCGGGAACAAGGAACGTCTCCTTGCGAACCGGGTTCTCCATGATCGCCCCCAAATGCCTTTATTTTGTCATACCTCACCAATGACCGGCTTTATTTAATTCAAAGTTATCTTTTCGTGGGAAAAGGGCGGATGACCAGCGTTCTCGGCTCTTCCCTGCTCAATCTTGCAGCCACGCTCGTGGCGCTGCTCGCGGGCTTCCTCGTCAGCGTCATCAATGCGCGCGTGCTCGGCCCCGCCGGCTCGGGCCTCGTCGCCTATGCCATGTGGGTCATCGTCTGTGTTTCCGCCGTCGCCGACCGTGGCTTTCCGCAGATGGTGCTGCGCTATGTCGCCGCCGCGCGCGACAGGGGCGAGGATGCCTGGGCGCCGATCGTGCGCCGCGCCTTTACAGCCCTCCTGCCTGCGGTCGCCCTCGCCTTCATGTGCATGCTGGCCTTCGGTATTTTCCATCTGTTCTCGGGCGCGCCGGCGCCGTGGATCTGGATCGGCGCCAGCCTGCTCTTCCTGGCCTATGTGCTGGCTGCCTTCTCCGCGGCCGTCGCCCGCGGGCGCGGCCGTTTCGGCGAGGTCGCCTCCACGACGGCGGTCGGCAGCGTGCTGCAGGTACCGATCGTTTTTGCCGGCGCCTTCTTCGTCGGTCCGGGCGGCGCGCTCATCGGCATGCTGACGCGCTACCTGCCGCAGGTTTTCAGCCTTTCCAACCATCTCGATCGCCGCACGCCTTCCAATCCCTCAGCGCTGACGCCGGAGATGCAGACCTATCGGCGCAGCATGTGGACGACGGATGCAATCGACATCGTACTCCTCACGCGCATCGAATTCCTCGTGGTCGGCTATTTCCTGGGCGACGCGGATGTCGGCTATTTCGCCGCCGCCGTCGTCTTTGCAGGTCTGGTCGGGCAGTTGACGCTGCAGCTCTCGCCGGCGTTCCTCGTCGGCCTTGCCGCACGCACGGCCGGCGACAGCGCCGGGCCGCCCGATACCCTCTACCATAACAGCCTGCGGCTGACCGCACTCTTCGTCATGCCGCTCGGCATCGGCGGGGCGGCTGTTATCGCCGAGCTCATTCCCATCGTCTTCGGGCAGGCGTTCCAGCCCGCAGCAAGTGCTGCGGTGCTCTTCCTGCTCGCCTCCGTTCCGGCAGGCCTCGCCGTCGTTCCCTGGGCCTATCTTGCCGCCCACGAGCAGGGCGGCCGGCTGCTGCGCGTGACGCTCGTCTCCGCCGCCCTGCTTTTCCTGCTTCTCGTCGTGGCCATTCCCTCCGGGGGCATTCTGGGTGCCGGCGCGGGGCGCATTCTCTCCGAAGTCCTGACGCTCGGACTGCTCGTGGCAGCCGTCGGCGCCCATGGCGGACCAACGGTTCCCTGGGGCGCACTTACCCGCACACTCACCGCCGCAAGCGCCTGCGGCGCCGTCGCCTTCGCCATGACGCTCCTGCTGCCGGGCCTCGCGGGCCTGCCGGTCGCGGTCATGCTGGGCGCTCTCGCCTATGCCGTCGCGGCCCGGATGCTCAGGCTGATCACCCCTGACGAGGCGGCCCGGATCATCGGCATAGTCGAAGGGCGGCTGCCTGGGCGACTGCGCCCGTTCGCGCGGCGGATGGTCTGGCTCATCGCCGCAACGCCGGCATCCGGCTGATCGCTTCAGGCGAAAACCGTGGCCAGCGTCTGTCGGGCCACGTCATCCCAGGTGAGGATACCGTCGCGATAGTCTTCGCGATGCGGCCAGGCCAGCGCAGTATCGATGACCGCCCGCCAATCATTCGGCCCATCGAGCGAATAGGTGATCTCGTTGCCGCGCGACACCGGAATGATATCGGGCAGGAGCACCGGCAGGCGGCAATAGCCGTATTGCAGCAGTTTGAGGCTTGATTCGGCGAGGTAGACTTCGCTGCTGTTCACCCGATAGGGCGCGAGACCGATATCGGCATGCCGGATGTAGGCCGCCAGCGTCTCGAAGGACTGTTCGCCATGCAGGCGGACATTGGCGGGTGCATCGCCGCGCCAGCGAATGCCGAACAGATGGAAGGTAACCTCCGGTGCCGCCGCCGCCATCGCATCGATGGAAACCTGGTCGAACAGCATATCACCGACGGCAACCGCGTTGCGGCTGCCCTCAGGATAGGGCGAAATCTCGGCACAGTCGAACACCGCGCCTTCGATGCCCTGCGGCACGAAATGCACCTTGCCGCCTGATGGCAGCATCTCGCCCAGCCGGCGCGAAGGAACGCAGACACTGTCGAAAAGTCCAATCCCCCGCTCCTCGACCTCCCGCAGATAGGGTGCGGCCCCGACACTTCGCAGGAGATCGCGGCAGAAATACAAAAGCTTCGCGCGCGGGTTCAGCCGGCGCACGAGATCCAGAAAGACGACCGGTGTGCCGCTTTCGATCACGACGAGATCGGCGGCCTCTATCTTGTCTCGCACGAAGGCGGGAAGATGCCGGCCGTACAGCGCGAAGAGCGGCTTGACCAGCGCATTGACGAGCGGCTTTGCCGTGCTGAAAGCGTGAAGTGGCGGCAGATAGGCGCCGGCAGACAGCCCCGGCGCGACCTGGATATAACGGTTGTTCTGTTCACGGCGCAGCGCTTGCAGGCGTGACTTCTGCTTCAGGCTGCTCAGCGCACTATGGCCGACCGTGGTGAAGAACACCTCGTTGCCGGTCGCAGCCCAGCAGCGCGCCACGAAATGGATGCTTGCTTTCCGAAAACCCTCCAGGAAGACGTGCGACGACAGGATGACGATCTTCCTGCCATCCGGGATCGGCTTCCCCGAGATCGACGTTTCGCGGTCGACGGAAAATGAGCGGCTGTGGTCCATGGCGAAAAGTTATACGCGATAGCCTTAACATTACCGGAATCCGGCCTGCCACTTTTTGTGCATTATCGGGTCAATCGACCCTGGCTGCCGTTTCATCCTCGGCGGCATCTAGTGCCGGCGCTTCACCCGGAACCCCTGGATTTCCTTCTGCGCGATCCCTGTGCAGGGTCGCACGGGCCAGCAGCATCAGCGTGACCGGCGTCGTGACAGTCACGAAAATCCCGATCAAAATCTCGTGAACCACGGGCCGTGTCGAGAGCACGGTGAAGAAGATCATCGAGGCCATGACGATGCCGCCGGTGCCCCAGCTGGTGCCGAGCGTCGGCGCGTGGATGCGCTCATAGAAGGTCGGCAGGCGCACGAAGCCGATTGTGCCGATCAGCGTCAGGCCGGCGCCGATGACGAGGAAGAAGGCGACGGCAAGGGCGGCCCAGGCCGGCAGGTCGATGGCGTGTTCGATGCTGCTCATTCGATCACCTCGCCGCGCATCAGGAATTTGGCGAGCGCCACCGTGGCGACGAAACCGAGCATGCCGATCACCAGCGACGCCTCGAAATAGATGACCTTTCCGGTGCGGATGCCGAAGACCATCAGGAGCAGCATCGAGTTTACATAAAGCGTATCAAGCGCGAGAACGCGGTCCTGTGCCCGCGGTCCGCGCGCCATGCGCAGGGCCGCCAGCGCCATCGCGAGAACGAGGCAGATCTGCGCAAACACCATAGCCCAGGAGAGGATCGTGTGGCTCATTCGAAAATCTCCATCAGCAGTGCCTCATAGCGGCCCTTGATCAGGACCTGCCATTCCGCCTCATCGACGAGGTCGAGCACGTGGATGAGCACCGTCTTGCTCAGCGAATTGTATTCCAGCCAGGCGGTGCCCGGCGTGCTCGTAACCACCACGGCCAGCACGGCGAGCGCCGTCGGGTTCTGAAGGTCGAGCGGCACGGTGATGAAACCGGACCGGAAGCGCCGTCCACGCCCGGCGACCAGGATCGCAGCGACAGCGATGTTCGAGCGCACGATATCGTAGAGCACGATGCCGACGAGCTTCGGCAGCAGATACCATTTCGGCATGCGCGGTTTTGCCGGTCGCAACGAGGCCATGCCCCAGGAGGCGAAGACCGCAACGACACTGCCGAGAATGAGATGGCCGAGCGTAAAACCGTTGAGGGCGAGCCACATGATGACGAGCGAGGCGCTGAGCAGCGGATAGGGCAGCATGTCAGATCCCTCCCCCGCCATCCGGCCCGCTCGCTTCGGCGACACCGGCACGGCGTGCATTGATCACCGCATCGATATAGGTGCCGGGCTGCTGCAGGTTGCGCACGGTCTCTTCCATGTAATGCATCGCGGGGCCGGCCTTGATGGTCAGCGTCAAAGTCAGCGCGATCAGCAGCATGACAGGCGCCATTTCCATGACGAGCACCCGCGGCACCGTTCCCTCCATCGAGGCCCAGAAGGTGCGGATGCCGGCACGCGTCATCGAGATCAGCGCGGCGAGGCCCGACAGGATCAGCAGGCCAACGATCCACCAAACCGAGGCCGGGACCGGCTGATCCGCACTGGCACCCATGCCGATCATCCCCGTCAGCATGGCGAATTTCGCGACGAAGCCGGAGAGCGGCGGCAGGCCCGACAAGAGGATGCCGCAGGCGGCAAAGCAGATGCCGAGTACCGCGATCGTTCCCGGCATAGTCACGCCGATCTCGACCTCCTGCTCCTCCTCGTCCGCATCACCATAGGCTTCCATGGTGACGGCGAGAACCGACGCACCGGCATCCTGCCCGCGCTCGACAAGCTCGATCAGCATGAAGAAGGCGCCGATCGTCAGGGTGGAGCTGACCATGTAGAAGAGTGCGCCCGCCGTGACCTCGCCATTGCTGAGGCCGAGGACCGCCAGAAGCGTGCCGGAGGAGACAAGCACGGAATAACTCGCCAGACGGCCAAGCGCCTGGGAGGCGAGCACGCCGATCGTACCGAAGGCGATCGTCGCCATGCCGCCATAGAGCAGCACGTTGAGGCCGAGGCCGGCGGATTCACCCTGCCCGAAGACGAGCAGCGAGAGACGCAGGATCACATAGATGCCGACCTTGCTCATGATGGCGAAGATGCCGGCAACCGGCGCGACAGCCGCGCTATAGGCGCCGGGCAGCCAGAAGTTCAGCGGCCACATGCCGGCCTTGATGAGGAAGACGACGCCGAGAATGGCAGCCCCCGCCTCAAGCAGCATGCGCCGCTCGCCTTCGATTTCGCCGATGCGCACAGCAAGGTCGGCCATGTTGAGCGTGCCTGCGGAGCCATAGATCGCGCTGACGCCGATCAGGAAGCAGAGCGCCGCAGCAAGGTTGACGGCGATGTATTGCAGGCCCGCCTTGACGCGCATCGGGCCGGAGCCGTGCATCAGAAGACCGTAGGAGGCGGCGAGCATCACCTCGAAGAAGACGAAGAGATTGAAGAGATCGCCCGTCAGGAAGGCGCCGTTGAGCCCCATCAGCAGGAACTGGAACAGCGAGTGGAAATGCGCACCGGCCGCATGCCAGCGGGCGAGCGCGTAGACCAGTGCCGGAATGGCGAGGATCGCGGCGAGCACGAGCATCAATGCCGAGAGCCGGTCGACGACCAGCACGATGCCGAAGGGTGCCGGCCAGTTGCCGAGGAGATAGACGCCGTCGAAAGCGCCGCCACTGCCGTTCGCCAGCCGGAAAAGGTTGATGGCGATGGCGGCGAGCGCCAGTGTGGAGACGACGCTGATCATGGCTTTGACGACGCGCTGGCGCTCGTCGAAGAACAAGAGAAGCGCACCCGCGATCAGCGGAATGACGATCGGCGCGATGATGAGGTGTTGCTGCCAGCCGCTCATTTAGGCTGCTCCCTGCCATCGACATGGTCGGTGCCGGTCAGCCCGCGAGCGGCGAGCAGCACGACGAGGAACAGTGCCGTCGTGGCAAAGCCGATGACGATCGCCGTCAGCACAAGCGCCTGCGGCACGGGGTCCGTCAAAGTCGAGACGTCGACGCCCTCGCCGAGCAGCGGTGCAGCATTGGATTTCACGCCGCCGACGCCGAAGATGAAGAGATTGACGGCATAGGAGAGCAGCGACAGGCCGATGATGACCTGGTAGGTGCGCGGGCGCAGGATCAGCCAGACGCCCGAGCCGGTCATGATGCCGATACCGATTGCGAGAACGAGTTCCATCAGGTTTCCTCCGCCTTGGGGGCGTCGAGACTGCGGACCCGATGCGTGCGTATGGATTGGTGGGCAAGTGCGATGAGGATCAGCACCGTTGCGCCGACGACGAGCGAGAAGACGCCGAGATCGAAAAGCAGCGCGCTCGCGGCCGGCACCTTGCCGATGAACGGCACCTCTATGTATTGCGAGTGGGTGGTCAGGAACGGATAGCCCAGCAGCCATGCGCCCATGCCGGTCGCCGCCGCCATGATGAGGCCGAACCCCATCCAGCGCAGCGGCAGGATACGCAGGCGATCTTCCGCCCAGCGCACGCCACCCGCAAGATATTGCAGCAGGAAGGCGATGGCCATGGTGATGCCGGCGGCAAAGCCGCCGCCCGGCAGGTCGTGGCCGCGCAGGAAGATATAGACCGAGAAGGTCGCGATAACAGGGAACATCCACTGCATGATGACCGAGGGCACCAGCAGGTAGTCGCGCACCGTATCGCCTGCCGAACGCTCGGGCCGCTCCGCATCGAAGGCGTTCTGAATGCGCTGCTGCTCGGGCTTCTCGACGCTGTCGGGCGCCGGACGGAAGCGGCGAAGCAGCGCAAAGATCGTCAGTGCCACGATGGCCAGAACCGCAATCTCGCCCATCGTGTCGAAGCCGCGGAAATCGACGAGGATGACGTTGACGACATTGCGCCCGCCGCCTTCGCTATAGGCCTTGTCGAGGAAGTAGCTGGCGATCGCGTCCGGCACCGGCTGTGTCATGATCGCGTAGGAAAACAGGAACATGCCGAAGCCGCAGGAAATCGCGAGCAGGAAATCGCGAAAGCGGCGGCTGCGCGCGGAAAACGACACGGAGTTATCGACCTTTTCCGAGCGCTTCGGCAGCCAGCGCAGGCCAAGCAACAGCAGAACCGTCGTGACGATCTCGACGACGAGCTGCGTGATGGCAAGGTCTGGCGCGGACAGCCAGACGAAGGTGATGCAGGTGGTGATACCGGCACCGCCGAGCAAGACGAGAGCGGCGAGACGGTGATACTTCGCCTGGTAGGCCGCGCCCAATGCACAGAACGCGCCGATAGCCCAGACGGCGGCAAAGGTCGGATCGATATCCTTCAAGACCAGCGGCTTCGGCGAGAAGCCCGCAAGGTAAAGCGAGACCGCACCGGCCAGGAAGCCCGCGGCTGCGACGAGGCGAAGTTGCGGCTGGAGGTGGCGCGTGCCGAGATTGCTTTCCAGCCAGCGCGCCCATTTCCAGGAGACGGTGACGAGAATACGCTCGAAGATACGCTGGCCGCCGAGATGCCGGAAAAGCGGCGGCCCGTCGTCGCATTTGGCGAGATAATCCTTCAGCACGAAATAGAGCGCCGCACCGCCGACAAGCGCGATCAGGCTCATGATCAGCGGCGTGTTGACGCCGTGCCAGATGGCGAGGCTGTATTCCGGTGTGCGATCACCGAGCACGGAGATGACGGCGGAATGCAGGAACGGGCCGATCGACAGGCTCGGAATGATGCCGACGACGAGGCACGCCAGCACGAGAAATTCGATGGGGAAGCGCATCCAGTGCGGCGGCTCGTGCGGCTTGGGTTTCGGCAGATCCGTCGGCTCGGGGCCGAAGAACACCATGTGGATGAAGCGCAGCGAATAGGCGACGGAGAAGGCGCCGGCCAGGGTGGCGACATAGGGCAGGACGCGGTCGAGCACGGAATCGGCGTGCGTCTCCACGGCTTCGGCGAAGAACATTTCCTTGGAAATGAAGCCGTTGAGCAGCGGCACCCCGGCCATGGCGGCACTGGCCACCATGGCAAGCGTTCCCGTTATCGGCAGGTATTTCAAGAGCCCGCTCAATCGTCGCATGTCGCGCGTGCCGGTCTCGTGGTCGATGATGCCGGCGGCCATGAAAAGCGAGGCCTTGAAGGTCGCATGGTTCATCATGTGGAAAATCGCCGCGACCGCCGCGACGGGACTGCCCAGGCTGAGCAGCGTCGTGATGAGGCCCAGATGGCTGATCGTCGAATAGGCGAGCAGGCCCTTCAGGTCCTGCTGGAACATCGCGAAATAGGCACCGAGGATCAGCGTGCTGATGCCGGCGATGCCGACCAGCATGAACCATTCATAGGTGCCCGACAGCGCCGGCCAGAACCGCACGAGCAGAAAGACGCCGGCCTTCACCATGGTCGCGGAATGCAGGTAGGCCGAGACGGGCGTGGGCGCCGCCATGGCGTTCGGCAGCCAGAAATGGAACGGCACCTGCGCGCTCTTGGTCAACGCGCCGATGAGGATAAGAACCAGCGCCGTGAGATAGAGCGGATGCGCCTTGATCAGGTCGCCCGAGGCCAGCACCACATCGAGATCGTAGCTGCCGACGATATGGCCGAGCACCAGCAGGCCGGCGAGCAGGCAGAAGCCGCCGATACCGGTGATGGTGAGCGCCATGCGCGCGCCGTCGCGGGCGGCGGCATTGTTGTGCCAGTAGCTGATCAGCAGGAAGGAGAAGATGCTGGTCAGCTCCCAGAAAACCGAGAGCAGGATGATGTTGCCGGACAGCACGATGCCGAGCATCGAGCCCATGAAGGCGAGCAGGAACGAGAAGAAGCGTGGAACCGGATCCTCCTCGGACATGTAGTAGCGCGCATAGAGGACGACGAGGAAACCGATGCCGGTGATGAGCATCGCAAAGAGCCAGGCAAACCCATCCATGCGCAGGGTGAAATTCAGCCCGAGCTGCGGCAGCCATTCGAGATCGAGCCGCACCTTGCCGCCATCGCGCACCGAGGGATAGAGCACCGCCGTCAAGACGAGGGTGACGAAGGTCACGGCGCCTGCCATGCGCGCGGCAAGGACGCGCGAATCGGTCCTCAGCAGAACGATCGCCGCCAGGCTTCCCGCGAAGGGAAGGCAGACCAGCAGGACCAGAATCATTTCACCTGTCATCGTTTGATCGATCGCTTTCGAACGTCAGAGCGTCTCTACAATGCCGTGAACCGGCACCATGGGAAAGCCGCGCGATCGATGTCAGCGATCGATGCGGCCGTCAGGCGAAAACCGTCGGAGGAGCACGTGCGCCCCGCGTCTCGACATTGCTCCTGCGGGATATGCCGGGCGAAACCATGGCGCGGGCAAATCGCTCCACAGCCTCCGGACGACATGCGGAATCTGCCGGCAGACAGGCGAGATCGATGCCGCCTCGCGCAAGAGAGGCAATCTTGCCCGCACCGGCGCGCTTACGGCAATCTCGCTCGTTCGTTGATGAAGCGTATCCCGCCGGCTTCTGCGTGCCGTAACGAAGCACTTTTGCGGCGGGGCTTGCGGCAGATGGTGCCGGCAGCGTGGTTATCAACAGAAGAAGGCAGGTGAACGCTGTGCAAAAAAGGCCGAAAGCCCGACGAACCGGTCGATGCTGTTGCCGTGTTGCCGTCAAACGCCCTGCCTCTCGATACCGCTGTCCAGTTTGAATATTGTCTCGCTCGGACAATACGTTGGCGGGATCGGCACTGTCCACCCGCACGGGGAAAACTTTTGCCAAAATACGGCGATTTATCGCACTTTGCGCAAGGATTTCCCTGACCATCCCCCATCAGGGAAAGGATGTCGCAGGCTGCGTGCCTTGATGCCCATCCCCTTTGGGCGCATTCTAGCGCCTGCGAATCGCATTTAGCAGACCTGCTCCACAAAGGGCCTGACCCGGGGGCGAAGGTGCGTCGAATATCTGGATCAGCCGGCCGCCCGGACGTCCAGCGAGTTCCGTGTTCCGGTTTCTGCAGCATCCCGGCACGGCGTCAGTTCACTCTCAAAACGGGGATACGCGATGACGGATGCACGCAAGGAATGGATCAGCAAACGGGCCTATTCGATCTGGGAAGAAGCAGGCCGTCCCCATGGCCATGACAACGCCCATTGGGAACAGGCCGTGCGCGAGCGCGACGAATTCGAGCGGGTGGCGCTCGCGCCGGAAGCCACACCTGCTAAATCGGCGAAAAAGCCGCTGATCGAGATCTCCAAAGGCAAGGACGCCGAGGCTGCGAAGCCGAAGAAGAAAGCGGCCGGTTCCGAAAAACCAACTGCCGCCGCCAAGGCGGTCGCGAAAGCGAAATCCGTCAAGGCGGCAAACAGCAAACCGATTTGATCAAAGCGTCGCCAATATCCTGTTGGCGATCGCGCCCGCATAGGCGTCGCGCTGGGTGACCTTGTTCTCCAGCGCGACGATGACGTTTTCGGAGAAGTCCACGCCGTAGAGATCGAACATCGAGCTCAGCCCCCCGGGCGTGAAAACGTTGATCTCCAGGATCTTGTCGCCGACGATATCGAGACCGACGAGAAACATGCCGTCCTCCACCAGCTTCGGCCGCACCATCTCGGCAATCGCCAGGATTTCCGGCGTGATCTCAACCTTCACCGCCGTTCCCGCGGCGTGGATGTTCGAACGCACCTCACCCTTGGCCGGCACGCGGCGGATCGCGGCATAGGTGCCATCCTTTTCCAAGGGACGGCCGTTCATCAGGAAGAGACGGATGTCGCCCTCCGTTGCCGCTGCCAGATAATTCTGGGCGATCAGATAGCCCTCGCCGCTGACGGCTTCGAAAATCTGATTCAGGTTGGCCTCGTCGGGCGAGCCGATCTTGAAGACATTCTTGCCGCCCGAGCCTTGCAGCGGCTTCATGATCACACCTTCCTTGTGCAGGTCGATGAAGCCGCGGATTTCGTCGATGCTCTTGGAAATCAGCGTCTGCGGCCTGACAGCCTGCGGAAAGCCCTGGAAATAGAGCTTGTTCTGGGCAAGCGACAGGCCATCGGGATCGTTGACCACGAGCGTGCCGCGCGCGGCGGCAAGCCGACCGAACATCGCCCCGACATGCGCCGCCCATGGCCGGCCATCGGCATCGAGCGATGGGTCGTTGCGCAGAAAGAGCACATCGACCTCGGAGACATCCATAGTCTCGACCGTGGTCTCATCGCCCTGGAGGGCGGCATGAAAACTCTCGGCCTTCTTGTAGCGTTTGCCGGGCAGCACGCGGCCGCGCACCGAGAGGCTGTCATCGGCCCGCAGCACGAAATCGCCCGGCGTCAGGTAGCAAATGTCGTGGCCACGCGAGAGCGCCGCCATTGCGAGCGACGTGGTGGTGAAGGTCGGGGTCTCGTCTTCGATCGAATTGACGAAAAAGGCGATACGCATGATTGCTCTCCTCAAGCTTCGAGCATGGCAAGGGGGGTGAGGCCGGCACGGGCGCGCTCCAGCCTTGCACGCCCGCGTTCGGTTTCCAGACACAGCGGACGCAGGACCGGCGCCTTCAAGAGGCCCCGGGCGCCCAGTTCCTCCATCACGCTGAAATCGGCGGCGGAAATCTTGCCCATCCAGAACGGATCGAGCGCGCCACCGCCCTTCAGGTGGCTGAGCAGCGAAAGCAATCCGCGCAGATAGATCGCGTCCTTGGCGAGCCCGCCGCCGCGAAAGACGCGAAGCAGCAGGCCGAAGGCGGTTTCCGCATCGATATCGTAGCGCTCCGTCAAAAGCCGGAAACTTTCGACGAAGGAGGCGCCCGACAGCATCAAATTGCAGCCGACGACGCGGGCGGCGAGCAGCCGCAGCCGTTCCGGCGTGAAGCCGCCCGCGAGGAACTCGGCGAAGACCGCCAATCCCTCCTGCATGCCCTCATAGCCTGCAAGGCCGGTGCGGAAGACGCGCAGCCCCTGCGCCGAGCCGTTGAAATAGGTGAGAAGGTGCACGCCCACCTCATGGCTGAGAAGGGCATCGACGCGATGGCGCATCATACGGGTGCGACGCGAAATGAGCAGCCGCGGCCCGGACACCAGAAGGCCGGGCGGCACGTCGTCGCGCAGCTCGATCGCCGCGTCGAAACCGTCATAGCGCCGCTGGTAATCCGTCATCATCGTGCGCGCCCGGTGCTCGACGAAGAAGCAGTCGACCACTTCGTCATCGTCAGGTGTGAGCGCCGGCACGCGCCGCGCCGCGCCGGTGCCATCGAGAACCGTTTGCGCGGCCTTCAGCAGCGAGGGCTCGACGGGGCCGTAGAGGGCGCGGCCGAATTCGACGAAGCGCGCCTTCTCGCGATGGCCTATGAGGGTCAGTTGCAGGTCGAGTTCCTGCTGCTTTTCCCGGTAAATCTGGTGCAGGACAGGGTCTTCGAGACGGTCGAGCGAAATGGAATAGAGCCGGCGCTTTTCCCGCTCCACCAGCAGGCTCAGCGGCCGATAGAGGAAGCGCGGCGGTTTGTCGTAGTGGTTCGCTTTGAACTCCTGCCATGCCGCACTCGCATTGATCGGCGTTACGCAGAGCAGGAAGTCGAAGCTGGAGGCGACATCGTCCATGCCACGATCGGCCCGCTCCACCGCGTCGACAAAGGCCTTTCGGCCAAACGCACGGTAGGTAACGGGCTTGGGAAAACCATCGGCCTCGAGAAAGGCGGCCACGGCATGCAGACCGGCATCGAGAAAATTGTCGATGAGGCGCTCGCGCAGGTCCGGATAGGTCTCATCCGATCCGGTGACGCGGTAGATCGGCGCAAAACGCAGCGTGACGAGCGGCAGGCGCAGTTTCAGCAGGTCCGGCCGTGCGCAGGGATCCTCCTGCGCCTCACAGAGATCGACATGCGGGGTGCGGAACCGCGCCTCGAAGGCTTTGATCGCCGCCTCGAAGGCCTTCATCGCGCGGTGTGCCGCAAGGCCGCGTGTCGCCGAAAGGGTCACCTCGAAGGGCTGGAGAAAGGGCGCGTCATCGGAAAGCAGCCGGTCTCGCTCCAGTTCATCGACATCGATCAGCAGGAACGTGCCGAATGTCTTGCGCAGCGTAGCGGCGATCGGCGCGATCAGATTGACGGCGTCCTCGATATTGGTCGTAAGAAGATAGGAGGCATTGGCGCTCGCCACCTCGCGCGCCACGACATGCCGTTCTGGATCCCCGACATGAAGGCAGAGGAACGGCTGTGGCCGGTCGATATGCAGGCGCCCGCCATCGAACTCACGTCGCACGGGCTTGCCGGCCTCCAGCGCCGCGATGACATCCTCGACAAGGCTCTTTTCCTTGTTTTTCGCGCGCGGCTTGCGCGCCGCTCTCGCTGGGGTCATGCGACCTCCCGCAATGCGCTTTCGAGAACCGGAACCGAGGATGCAATGAGAGAGCGGAGCGCGGAGATCGCCTGCCAGTCCGGCACGCCTGTCCATTCGTCCATGAAAATCTTCTTGAACTCGACGGCGATGGCGCAGCCGGTCGCCGGAAAGCGCTCATGGATGAACCGTGTCTGCTCGCCGCGGCCCTGGAAGGCGACGTTCTCGCGCACATCGAGCCGCCGTCCGAGGAAATCGTAGTCGGCGCAGAAATCCATGAAGGCATCGACGACAGGCGCCCAGCGGCTGCGGTCCATGGAGATCGTGCCGATATTGATGTCGGGCGCATCCGCCCCCGCCGTCGGCGTCCCCGAAGCACCGTCACGGCGGTGGTTGTAGCTATGGATATCGAGCACGACGAAGGCGCCATATTGCGCCTCGACACCACGCAGATAGTTTTCCAGCATGCCGTAATAGGCATCGTGCAGCGCCAGGCTTTCGGAGAGATCGGCGTCGGACAACGGCTCACGCCAGACGTTCAGGCCCCAGGCCTGCTCCGGCCGCTGATAGACGGCGGCATCGCGCGCGCGGTTGAGATCGATCTCGAAGCGAGAGCGCTGGAAGACGATACGGTTGGCAAGATCATGGATCGTTTCGGCGGTGAAGGGATCTTCTTCGCGCAACCGCCCGTCTTCATCGAGCACCATCCTGGAAACGAGGTTTTCCCTGACGGCATGGCCGTTGTGGATGGCGGTGCCGACGATCGGCGAAGGCCCGCGCGAGGTCATCCACCACACATGATCGCCGGTAAACTCGCTATCGTCCAACATGCGCCGCCGTGCTCCAGTCCCAGGTACAGCAGGAATGCCCGACGATCATCTTCGTTCCAAAACCGCGGCACCTTGCCCCTTGGAGAGAGGCGCAAAGCACTCTATCTGAACGGTCGACGCGATTTTCGGCGAGGACCCCTGTGCGCACGATCTACATGATGGCCGGCCTTCTGATGACGGCGCTCGGCATCGTCGGCGCGTTCCTGCCGCTGTTGCCGACGACGCCGTTCCTGCTCGTCGCTGTCTGGTGCTTTTCCCGCTCCTCGCCGCGTCTCGAACAATGGCTGCTGACCCACAAGACGCTCGGCCCACCCTTGACGAACTGGCAGCGCGAGGGCGCGATTTCCGGCCGCACCAAGGTCGTCGCCGTCAGCCTGATCGCCGCGAGCTACGCCTTCTTCTTCTACCGCACCCAGCCTTCGGTTCTGCTGGCGGTCATCGTCGGCCTCGTGCTGTCCTGCAGCGCCCTTTTCATCCTCACCCGCCCATTGCCAAAAGGAAAATGAGACGATGACGGACAAAAGCAAGCCGCCCTTCATCGTCTGGTTCCGCCGTGACCTGCGCACGGACGACAACGCCGCCCTCTCCGCAGCCGCCGACAGCGACCACCCCGTCGTGGTGCTCTACATCCGGGAAGCGGCCGACGGAACCGGCCCGCTCGGTGCGGCGCAAGGCTGGTGGCTGCACCATTCCCTGACGGCGCTCGGCAAATCGCTCAAAGCGCTGGGAACGCCGCTGATCCTGCGCAGTGGGGATGCCGGCAAGGTTCTGGACGAACTGATCGAGGAAACCGGCGCCGAAACGATCTACTGGAACCGCCGGCACGACCCCGCCGGCATCAAAATCGATACGGACATCAAGGCCTCCCTTAAGGAACGGGGCCTTACCGCGAAGAGCTTTGCGGGCGAACTGCTGCACGACCCGACGCGCCTGCTGACCGGCGAGAAGAAACCCTACCGCGTCTACACCCCCTTCTGGCGCGCCTTTGAGCGGGATGGCGAGCCGCATGAGCCAATCGATGCACCACAAAAGCTCGTCGCCGTGCGTTCGGCGCCGAAATCCGAAACGCTTGACGACTGGACCCTGCTGCCGAGCAAACCGGACTGGGCGGCCACGTTCGGCGACGTCTGGACACCGGGCGAGGACGCCGCACGGGAGCGCCTCGAAACCTTCGTGGAAGGCGCCATCCACGGCTATCAGGCGAAACGCGACCACCCCTCCATCGACGCCACGTCGATGCTGTCGCCGCATCTGGCCATGGGTGAAATCTCGCCGGCGCGGGTCTGGCATGCGACACGCGGCCTGAAGGCGCCAACGGACGATGTGATCCATTTCCGCAAGGAGCTGGTCTGGCGGGAATTCTGTCATCACCTGCATTTCCACTTTCCGGCGCTGGCGCAGAAGAATTGGAACGACCGCTTCGATGCCTTTCCCTGGGAAGGCAGCACGAAGGAATTCAAGGCCTGGACGCGCGGCGCGACCGGTTATCCCATCGTCGATGCCGGCATGCGGCAGCTCTGGCAACACGGCTTCATGCACAATCGCGTGCGCATGATCACCGCTTCCTTCCTGATCAAGCATCTCATGATCGACTGGCGGCGCGGCGAACAATGGTTTCGCGATACGCTCGTCGATGCGGATGCGGCGTCGAATGCGGCAAACTGGCAATGGGTCGCGGGTTCCGGTGCCGATGCCTCCCCCTTCTTCCGCATCTTCAATCCGATCCTGCAGGGCGAAAAATTCGATCCGGATGGCACCTATGTGCGCCGCTTCGTGCCGGAACTCGAAAAGCTGGATGCCGCCTTCATTCACAAGCCCTTCGACGCACCCGAAAGCGCGCTGAAGAAGGCCGGCATCGTGCTGGGAGACACCTATCCCAAGCCGCTCGTCGATCATGCCAAGGCGCGCGAACGGGCGCTTGGCGCCTATAAAGCGCTGAAGGACGACTAATCCAGCCGCGCCAGCGTCGCCGTGAGCACCGACGCGAAGGCCTCGCCCGCATCCTCCAGCGCGCCGCTGTTGTCGATGACGACGGTATCCGCCGCCACCACGATTTCCGGCGCGGCGCGATCCAGCCGCTTTGCAATCGCCTCGGCGCTCTCGCGGCCGCGCGAAGAAAGGCGGGCGGCGAGAATGTCCGGGCGTGCGGTGACGACCACCACCTTCAGCCGTGGATAGATTGCCGCAAAAGCCGGCAGCGCGGAGCGGCTGCCATTGGCAATCAGCGTCACGCCCCCGGCAAGTTCATCGAGCGTTTCACGCGGAATGCCATAGGACAGGCCATGCGCATCCCAGGACACGGCAAAGCCGCCTTCGACCTTAAGCCGGCGAAATCCATCGGCATCGATCGCCTGATGTGCCTCCCCGCCCGCGTCCGCCGGGCGGGTGATGATGCGGCGCACGAATTTCACCCGTGCTTCATCGGCGAAGTGCCGGGAGGCATAGGACATGACGCTGTCCTTGCCCGCCCCGCTTGGGCCGACTACCACCACCATCGTGCCGGCCGCGACCGGCGCGGCGCCGATATCGCCGGCCATGCTCATGCCACCCGCTTGCCCTGCCGCCAGACGGAGCGCACGACCGGAACGCCGGACGGACGGCGCACGCGCACGATATCGGCACGCAGCCCCTTGGCGATGGCGCCGCGATCATCAAGGCCGACGGTGCGGGCCGGCGTCGTCGAGACCATGGCGATCGACTTGGAGAGATCCATGCCCTCGTCGGCGAGGATGAAGGGCGCATGCATCAGGCTGAAGGGCACGTAATCGGAGGAGAGCACGTCGAGCACGCCCATTTCGGCGAGGTCGCGCGCGGCGATGTTGCCGGAATGGGACTTGCCGCGCACGATGTTCGGCGCACCCATCAGAACGCTCATGCCCGCGCCATGCGAAGCCTTGGCGGCCTCGAAGCTCGTCGGGAACTCGGCAAGGCGGATGCCGTAGCCGATGGCTTCCTCGACATGCTCCAGCGTCGCGTCGTCATGGCTGGCGACCGAGATGTTGCGCGCCGCGCAGGAGACGGCAATGGCGTCGCGGTGCGGCTTGGCGTAGCGGGCGGAGAGATCCTGCTGGCGCTTGCAGAATTCGGCGAATTCGGCGTCCGAAAGGCCGCGCTTCTTCTGGTAGTAGAGCACATACTGCTCCATCGTCTGGAACTGGCGCTGGCCGGGCGCATGGTCCATCAGCGAGACGAGACGGACCAGCGGATCCTCCTCGAATTCCTCATAGTGGTCGAGCACATTGTCGGTCGAGACCTCGCAGCGCAGGTGGATGAGGTGTTCCGCGCGCAGGCGATCCTCGTTCTGCGCCTCGGCGATGGCATCGGCCATGGCGCGCATCTCGCCCTTCTCGAAGCCGCCATCGGCATCCGAGCCCATGCGCAGGCAGTCGAAGACCGTCGTGATGCCAGACGTGACGACCTGCGCGTCATGCGACTGGATCGCCGCCGTCTTGCCCCAGCGCACGCCGGGGCGCGGCGAATAGTGGGCTTCGAGATGGTCGGTATGCAGTTCCACGAGGCCGGGGATCAGGAAGTCGCCCTCCATATCCTCGCCCGTGGCGGAGGGACCTTCGGAAATCTCGGCGATGAGGCCATCGCGCAGCACCAGCGTGCCGTCGAGGATCTGGTCCTCCAGCACGATACGGGCATTGGAAAGAACGGTTTCGCGGGTCATGTCAGGCGGTCTTTCTGTTGGCGGCCCCACCCAGCGGGAAGAGCGAATGGACGGTGAAATCGGCGCTGCGCGAGGGTTCCCGGAAGAGCGCGAGGCCGTGGATCGGCAGCGGTCGACCATGGAATTCGGCGAATTGATCGAGAAGCAGACTTTCGACGGCATCGCGGCGTTCGGCCGGAACACGCCCCGTCAGCGTCATGTGAAAGCGGAACTCGTCGAACACATAGGGATAGCCCCATTGCACGAGGTTCTGGCGCTCGTCCGCGGTCAGTTCATCCGGCTTGCGGCGCGCGATATCGGCGGAACTGAGCGGCGCGCGAAAACGCTCGAAGCGGCGCACGACCTCGCCGGCAAAGGCCTGGAGGGGATCGCAGTGATCGCCCGGAACTACGGCGAAGAACGAACCCAGACGGCCGACGACGGCTTCCGGAATGTCGAAGGGTTCGACCTCCGACACGAAGCGGCCGATCTCGGCGATCAGCTCGGCTTCGCTGCGGCCTTCGGCCAGCGAAAACGGCGCTTTCAACGTGGCGTGAAAACCGTAGCGGCGCGGATCGGCGGTCAGGCCTGAAAGCGCCTCGGCATCAAAACCGTTCACGGCCGGCTGTTCCAGGCGCGCGCCGGTAAAGGCGTTGCGGCCGAGCCAGCGCTGGGCGGCAAGGGTCAACGGATCACTGGCGGGCGGGGTGAAATACAGGGCGTAACGCAAGGGCTCATTCCTACCGAAAGTCATTTGACGCCGCCTTGAGAGGCGACGCCGGAGCTTGAAAGGACCAGTGTGGCAGCATCATGCCGCCAGGACGATATCAATGCGACGGCTTGCCCATCAGGCGCGAGCGCAGCGCGTTGGAAATACCGTCGAAGATGAAGACGACGATGAGGATCAGCAGCACCATATAGGCAACATTCTCCCAGTCCGAATTGGTGCGCATCGCTTCCCAGAGCTTCAGGCCAATACCGCCGGCCCCCACCGCGCCGATGATCGTCGCAGAACGGGTGTTCGATTCCCAGAAGTAAAGCGCCTGGGAGGCAAAGAGCGGCATGACCTGCGGCAGCACGCCGTAGCGCTGCACGGCGACGGGTGCTGCACCGACGGACTTCACGCCCTCGCGCTGCTTGTCGTCGATATTCTCCAGCGCCTCGGAATAGAGTTTACCGAGCGTACCGGTATCCGTGAAGAAGATCGCAGACATGCCGGCGAGTGGTCCGGGACCGAAGGCGCGGGTGAAGAACAGCGCCCAGATCAGCATGTCCACCGAGCGTAGGAAATCGAAGAGCCGCTTCGTCAGCTGGTTAGACAGCCAGCTGCGCGTGATGTTGCGCGCCGCCATGAAGGCGAGCGGAAAGGCCAGCAGCATGGCAAAGAGCGTGCCGACGAAGGCCATGACGATGGTCTGGAGCAGCTTGGTCCAGACGTCGAGATGCTGCCATTCCGCATTGTAGAGGATGTTGTCCCAGGCAAGCGACAGGTTCGACTTTTTCGGGTCGATGCGGTCGCCCGAGGCGATCAACGAATAGATCTCCGACGTCGATTTTCCGTGGAACGGCGAGTTCGTGTCGAACAGGAAATTGGCCCAGCCGAGGAAACGTCTGCGGATCGAGATATCGTCCGCCTCGATCTCGCCCCAGCCGGCGAAGCCGAAGGCGAGCGTGATCTTCTCACCCGGCCGCTTCTGTGTTGCCCAGGCCGGCAGCGCGCCCTCGACCGTCATGGCGCCCTTGTCCATATCGACGACCAGCGTTTCGCCGGCATGCTGAACGGTTACGCGATCCGGCACGACCTCGACGCTCGTCGAGGAATTGAGCGTGATCTTCGCGCGCTTGACCACCTCCTCCTCGCGGGTCGTCGCCGTCGCCATGCCTTCTGCGGCCGCAGCCGAGCCGCCGAGAACGGCGCCCTCGCCCATGAAGCCCATGGAGGCGGGCTTCTTGGCCGTGGTAGCCGATGTGCCGGCGGCCGGCGTGGTGCGGCTCATCGTGCCGCGCTCGATCTCGACCCAATCGGGCTCGGCATTCGGCCCGAGCGGCGAGAAGCGCGGATAGGTGAGCTTCATCGCGCCATCGGGTGCGATCGTCACTTCCGGGCGCACCTCGTAGGAGACCCAATCGGCGAGATAGGTGCCGGCGATGTTCCAGTTCGCGGTTCCCAGCACATGGCCGATGGCGAAGAACCACCAGCAATAGAGCGCATAGAGCACGAAGCCGGCGGCGATGATGGCGACGCGGAAGCGCTGCCAGAAAGAACGGTGGAAGACGGTCGGGTGGCGTGCCGCGATCTCATCCATCTGTGCGGGATTGAGGGTCGTCATGGCGCACTCCTATTGGGCCAGCCGGAAGGCCTGGTCGCCGACGAGCTTGCGGCGCAGCCACGCGGAAAACTGGTCGACGGCGATGATGGTGATGAGCAGCAGCAGCACGATGGCAAGCGTCTTGGCCTGATGGTTCTGGCCGATCGAAAGCCGCAGCAACTCGCCGATGCCACCACCGCCGACGGCGCCGATGATCGTCGAGGCGCGCACATTGATCTCGAGGCGCAGCAGGAAATAGCTCATGAAATTCGGCAGGACCTGCGGCACGATGCCGAACCAGACGCGCTCGATCCAGCTCGCGCCCACGGCGCGAAGCCCCTCCTCCGCCTTCATGTCGGCATTCTCGACGACTTCGAAGAACAGTTTGCCGAGCGCGCCGACCGTGTGGATCGACACGGCGATGACGGCTGGCAGCGGGCCGAGCGACAGGATGGCGAGGAAGAAACCGGCGAGCACGACTTCCGGGAAGGCGCGCAGGATTTCCATGAAACGGCGCACGAAGCCGCGCAGCAGACGGTTGGCGACGAGGTTTTTTGCCGCGAGGAAACACAGCAGGAAACCGAAGGTCATGCCGATGACGGTGGAGAAGATCGCTATATTCAGCGTTTCCAGCATCTTGTGGAAGTATTCCGGCACATAAAAGCTCTCGGTGATGTAGAGCCGGCCCTCGGGATAATTGTATTTGAAGCTGCCGTCGTCATAGGGCGACGGCAGGTCGAACAGCGCGCGAAACACTTCGAGGCCATCGCGTGGCACCATGTCGCCGACGAAATCGAAGAGATGTGGCAGGCGGTCGAAGAATTTTCCCGCATTGGTCTCGTTGGCAAACCAAAGCGAGCCTGACAGCGCCAGTGCGACAATGGCGAAACCAAGCCAGCTATAGAGGCGGCGGCGCGCGGTCAGCTCCTGAAAGTGCCGCTCGATGAGCGCGCCCTTCTCGCTGAAACCGTCGTGAAGCGTGTTCATGGCCATGGTCTGTCCGCCTTGCGGTTCCCTGCACAGTTCCGGCCAACGCACCGCCCCCTTCTCAACGTCATCCTCGGGCTTGACCCGAGGATGACGTTGAGAAGGGGTAATGGCATCGGCAAAAAGCGCCGGCCGATTGTCCAGCCGGCGCCTGAAGCGTCGTTGCGATCAGCCGCCGATCGTTGCCTTGCGGGCGTCGATGATCGGCTTGTAGAAGTCGACGTTGACTTCCGTGAAGGAGGTGAAGTCACCGCCCATGACGGCTGCGAAGCAGGCTGCGTCCTTCTTCGGCAGGTCGAGCATGAACTGCTTGAACTTCGCCTTGGTCTCGTCGGCGAGCGACGTGCGAACGACGATCGGGCCGTTCGGGATCAGCGGCGACTTCCAGAGTTCGACGATGTCGTTCATGTCGAGAATGCCCTTCTCGACCATCTTGTGCAGGTTACCGGACGTGTAGCCGTCCTTCCACTCGCCGACGCCCGAACCGAAGGTCGTGCCGGCGTCAAAGGTGCCCTTCAGCACTTCGAGAACGAGGTTTTCGTGACCGCCGCCGAAACCGGTTTCAGCGAAATATTCCTTGACCGGACCGCCGATGGCTTCCGGCAGCGTGACGAGCGGGACGAGGTAGCCCGAGGTCGAGTCCGGATCAGCGAAGCCGAGCTTCTTGCCCTTGAGGTCTTCAAGCTTGGTGATGCCAGAATCCTTGCGGGCGATCATGATCGAGTGATAGCCAGTCGAGCCGTCGGTCTGGACGGTCGTCAGGATCGGCTCGACGGCATCGGCCTTGGCAAGGTAGATCTTGGCAAAGCCGGAGGCGCCGAGTTCGGCATAGTCGAGCGTGCCGCCGAGCAGGCCCTGGATGACGCCGTCATAGTCGGCGGCCGGGAAGAACGAGACCTTTTCGAAGCCCAGTTCGGCCTTCAGGTGATCACCGAGGCACTGGTAGTTGCGCAGGCGGTCGGCTTCGTTTTCGCCGCCGATGATGCCGACGCGGAATTCCTTGAGGTCTTCAGCCTGGACGTGACCGGCAAGGGCGATGAGCGCGACGGCGCCCAGAAGAATCTTCTTCAACATGATCTCTCTCCTGTTTGGCCGGCTTCGCCGTGCCTTGAAGTGTATGGCCCTTTACGCGGGCCGCTCGATCCCGGCGGGGTTAAAGCCCGGCCAGTGCCAGCGGTGTCGGGCTGGCGGATTCCTTGATGTTGTCCTGGCGCGCCGGGCTGCGGATCGCCGTGGAGGTGAGGCTTTCATCGATCTCGGCGCCATCGGCGCCGGTGCCGTAGATCGTGCGCACGGCTTCTGCATCGAGCTCGCGCGCCGGACCGTCGAAGACGACGCGGCCGCCGGACATGCCGATGATGCGTTCGCAATAGGCGCGCGCCGTATCGAGCGTGTGCAGGTTGGTGACGACGGTGATGCCGTCGCGCTCGTTGATGTCGCGCAGCGCGTCCATCACGATCTTGGCGTTGAGCGGATCGAGCGAGGCGATCGGCTCGTCGGCAAGCAGCATCTTCGGGTTCTGCATCAGCGCGCGGGCAATCGCCACGCGCTGTTGCTGGCCGCCCGAAAGCGTGCCGGCGGGCTGCAGCGCCGTCTGCTCGATGCCGAGCCGCTCCAGCGCAGCAATCGCCATGATGCGCTCTTCACGGGTGAAAAGGTTCAGGATGCTCATGACCGTCGAACGGTGGTTCAGGCGGCCAAGCAGGACATTGGTCAGCACGTCGAGGCGCGGCACCAGGTTGAACTGCTGGAAGATCATCGCGCAGTCACGCTGCCAGTTGCGCAGCGCCGAACCGCGCAACGACGAGACCTCGACATCGTTGAAATGGATCGTGCCTTCGCTTGGATCGGCAAGACGGTTGATCATGCGCAGCATGGTGGACTTGCCGGCGCCCGAGCGGCCGATGACGCCGACCATCTGGCCCTGCGGAATGTCGAAGGTCACATTGTCGACCGCGACGCGCGTGCCGAAACGGCGGGTGACATTCTTCAGTCGGAACATGGCGGGATCCCTCTTCCTTAACTTCGGCCCAAGGTCGGGTCCTGTCGTTTTCAGAACTGGCTCTAAACGCTGTTGATGAAGAGGCGATGTCAGTTCGATGTCGGAAAAATAACAGTCCACAAGCCTGAATTTCCGGCGTCGGGACGGCCTTGCTCACCCGTCGTGACGGGCGAGAAAGGCTTCTGCGTCAAGTTTGCGAAAGTCGTCCAAAGCCCCGCGCAGCCGGGCGTGATCCCAGTCCCACCAGGCGAGTTTTTCCATGCGTTCGGCGATGCTTTTCGGGAAGCGCTCGCGGATGACCTTCGCCGCGACCCCGCCGACGATCGTGTAGGGTTCGACGTCTTTTGTGACAACGGCGCCGGAGCCTATGACAGCGCCGTTACCGATCGTGACACCCGGCAGGATGGTCGATCCATGACCGATCCACACGTCATGGCCGATGGTGACACGATGCTCGCGACGCCACGAGAAGAATTCGGCCTCGGGCTCCGCATCCGGCCAATAATCGTTGGCGCGGTAGGTGAAGTGATGCAGCGTCGCGCGCCACATCGGGTGGTTCGTGGCGTTGATGCGCACGGATGCCGCGATATTGGCGAACTTGCCGATCGTCGCACACCAGACGGAGCCCCCGTTCATGATGTAGGAGTAATCGCCGATCTCGGCCTCGCTCACACGGCAGTTCTCGTCGATTTCCGCATAGCGGCCGAGAACGGTATCAGAGACCACGGCCGTCGGGTGGATCAGCGGCGTTTCGGACAGCTTGGTCATGCGGCGGACTTTCGCGGCGAGAAGGCGGAGACATCGACGATGCGGTCGGCGACCCTTTCGCGCACGTCCTCGTCGTGGAAGATGCCGAGCAGCGCGACGCCGGCCGCCTTCTTCTCCTCGATCATGCCGACAACGACCGCCCGGTTCTTCGCATCGAGCGAGGCCGTCGGCTCATCGAGCAGCAGGATGCGGTGATCGGTGATGAAGCCGCGGGCGATGTTGACGCGCTGCTGTTCGCCGCCGGAGAAGGTGGCGGGCGGAAGCTGCCAGAGTTCGCGCGGCAGGTTGAGACGCGCCAGCATCGCTTCCGCCGTCTCACGCGCCTCGGCCGCGTCGACGCCGCGGGCGGTGAGCGGTTCGGCCACGACATCGACGGCCGCGACGCGCGGCACGGTGCGCAGGAACTGGCTGACATAACCGAGTGTCGCCCGGCGCACCGACAGGATGGTGCGCGGATCGGCGACCGCGAGATCGAGCAGGCGACCGCCGTGCTCGATCAGGATCTGGCCGCTGTCGACGGCATAGTTGCCATAGACCATCTTGAGCAGCGAACTCTTGCCGATGCCGGACGGGCCGCCCAGCACGACGCATTCGCCTGCCTTCACCGAGAAGCTCACATTGGACATGACGGGCAGGCGGATGCCGTCGCGAAGGTGCATCGTAAAGCTCTTCGCAACTTCGGAAACAACGAGCGGAGTAGCCATGGTCACACCTGAAGGATCGAGGAAACGAGGAGTTGGGTATAGGCTTCGCGCGGATCGTCGAGCACGCGGTCCGTCAGGCCCTGTTCGATGACGAGGCCATCCTTCATCACCATCATGCGGTGCGACAGGAGGCGCGCGACGGCGAGGTCGTGCGTGACGATGATCGCCGACAGGCCGAGGTCCTGGACGAGGCCGCGCAAGAGATCGAGCAGGCGCGCCTGCACCGACACGTCAAGGCCGCCGGTCGGCTCGTCCATGAAGACGAGCCGCGGGTGGGTGACGAGGTTGCGGGCGATCTGCAGGCGCTGGCGCATGCCGCCGGAAAAGGCGCGCGGCTGGTCGTCGATACGATCGGTGCTGATCTCGACCCGCCGCAGCCAGTCGCCGGCCGTCTCGCGGATCTGGCCATAGTGCCGGTCGCCGACGGCCATCAACCGCTCGCCGACATTGGCACCGGCGGAGACCGCCATGCGCAAACCATCCGCCGGATTCTGGTGCACGAAACCCCAGTCGGTGCGCATGAGGAAGCGGCGCTCCGCCTCGCTCATGCGGGAGAGTTCGCGCATTTCGCCATCACGCATACGGTACTCGACGGCACCGGAGGTCGGCATCAGGCGGGTGGCGAGGCAGTTGAGCAGCGTCGTCTTGCCGGAGCCGGATTCGCCGACGATGGCCAGCACTTCGCCCGGCCAGAGATCGAAGGAGACATTCTGACAGCCGATGCGCGCGCCGTAGAATTTCGAGATGTCGCGGACTTTGAGAAGCGGCGTGTCGGTCATTCGGCAGCCTCCTTGTTATAGGCGAGATGACCCCGGTGGCCGTGGGCGAAGCGGTCTTCGCAATGGTCGGTGTCGGAGCAGACGAACATCCGCCCGCCCTTGTCGTCGAGCACCACCTCGTCGAGATAGACATTCTCAGCGCCGCAGAGCGCGCAGGGCTTGTCGAAGCTCTGGATCTCGAAGGGATGGTCCTCGAAATCCAGGCTGACGACTTCCGTGTAGGGCGGCACCGCATAGATGCGCTTCTCGCGGCCGGCGCCGAAGAGCTGGAGCGCCTCCGACATGTGCATCTTCGGATTGTCGAATTTCGGCGTCGGCGACGGGTCCATCACATAGCGCCCCTCGACCTTCACCGGATAGGCATAGGTCGTGGCGATATGGCCATTGCGGGCGATGTCTTCGTAGAGCTTGACATGCATGAGGCCGTATTCTTCCAGCGCATGCATCTTGCGCGTCTCGGTCTCGCGCGGTTCGAGGAAGCGCAGCGGCTCGGGGATCGGCACCTGATAGACCATCGTCTGGCCGGCCGTCAGCTTCTCCTCAGGAATGCGGTGACGCGTCTGGATGATCGTCGCTTCGCGCGTCCTGGTCGTCACCGCCACATTGGCGACCTTCTGGAAGAAGGCGCGGATGGAAACGGCATTGGTCGTATCATCCGCCCCCTGGTCGATGACCTTCAGAACGTCCTCAGGGCCGAGGATCGCCGCCGTCACCTGCACACCGCCGGTGCCCCAACCATAGGGCATCGGCATTTCGCGGGAGGCGAAGGGCACCTGATAGCCGGGGATCGCGATCGCTTTCAGGATCGCACGGCGGATCATGCGTTTGGTCTGTTCGTCGAGATAGGCGAAATTATAGGTCGCCAAGTCTGCCTTGCTCATATCTGGCGTGCTCATTCTGCGGCCTCCGGAAGATCGGTGTCGATGTTTTGCGCGGCCTCGTATTCGCGCCGCATGCGGCGCACGAGGTCGAGTTCGGCCTGAAAATCCACGTAATGCGGAAGTTTCAGGTGCTCGACGAAACCGGTCGCCTGCACATTGTCGGAATGGGAGATGACGAATTCCTCGTCCTGCGCCGGTGCGACGATGTCCTCACCGAATTCCTCCGCCCGCAGCGCCCGGTCGACCAGCGACATGGCCATGGCCTTGCGTTCGCTCTGGCCAAAAATCAGGCCATAGCCGCGGGTGAACTGCGGCGGGTTCTTCGCCGAGCCCTTGAACTGGGCGATCATCTGGCATTCGGTGATCTGGATGCGGCCGAGCGAGACAGCAAAGCCGAGTTCCGGCATGTCGAGTTCCACCTCGACTTCGCCGATACGGATTTCGCCGACGAAGGGATGGGTGCGGGCATAACCGCGCTGGGTGGAATAGCCGAGCGCCAGCAGGAAGCCCTCGTCACCGCGGGCGAGCGCCTGCAGGCGCAGGTCGCGGGCCATGGGGAACTCCAGCGGCTCGCGGGTGATATCGCCGGCAACGTGGCCGTCCGGCATAGCGCCGTCATCCTCGACCAGGCCTTCGCCGGCCAGAATGTCGGAAACGCGCGTGACCGGCTCGCCGGCCTCGTTGCGCTCCAGGGGCGCATCGATCGCTTCGTCCGTCAGAAGCGACGGATCGAGCAGGCGGTGCGTATAGTCGAAGGTCGGGCCGAGAAGCTGGCCGCCCGGCAGGTCCTTGTAGGTCGCGGAGATGCGACGTTCGATGAGCATGTCACTCGTCTCGACCGGCCTGGAATAACCGAAGCGCGGCAGCGTCGTGCGGTAGGCGCGCAGAATGAAGATCGCCTCGATCATGTCGCCGCGCGCTTGCCGGACGGCGAGCGCGGCAAGCGAGCGGTCGTAAAGCGAGGCTTCCGCTATCACACGATCGACGGCAAGCCCGAGCTGGGCGACGATCTGTTCGATGCCGATGGCCGGCAGTGAACGGTCGCCGCGGCGGCGGTCGGCCAGAAGGCGGTGGGCGTTGGAGATGGCGGCTTCGCCACCCTTGACGGCAACGTACATGGTTACGCCTCCTTCACGCTGATGACGGTGGTACGCGGCAGGCAGATGATCCTGTCGCCGGCAATGAGGATCAGATCGACGCCGCGCGGAAACTTCTGGCGGTTCTCCGCCCAGAACTGCGGGAACATGTCGGGCAGGCCAACGGGTGCGATCTCCTCCTGCGTGCGGATGCCCGGCCCCTTCAGGACGAGCGGCCGGCCGCCGTCGAAGGCTTCGATCTCGGCGACCAGCGTCGTGGACCGGTCCGGATATTCCTGCGTGCCCTGCGCGAAGAGGCAGAAATTCGGCAGCATCGCGCCCTTTTCGATGAAGGCGAAGCGGGCGTTCTGGCGTTCCTCCGCCAGCACCGCGCCGGCATTGAAGGCGAGCCAGCCGGGCAAGGCGGAGGCGGCAAGCGCCGGCGTCAGCCAGACGGTGGTGTCGTGGTCGCAGAGCGTCAGCGCGATGGCACCGGCAGCCGGCGTCAACGGCTTGGGCGGCGTGACGGTCGCGGCGACAGCGCCGATCGTGCCCGGACGGGCCATGCAGTCCATCAGCGTGCGGAAGACGGCCTGGGCCTGAAAGACCGGCTCCTGAAAACCGCCGGCAAAGGCGAGCGTATCCAATGACATCAGTCCTCTCCGCGAACCATGGTGAAGAAATCGACGCGGGTGGCCGCGGTCTGGCGAACCTTCTCGGCATCCTCGTCGGCAATGCGCGCCGCGATGGCATCGAGCAGCGCGTCCACCTCGGCCCTGTGTGCCGGCTGCTGGAAGAGCGCATCGAAGATCGCCGAAAGCCGCGCCTTGGCACCGTCCGTGCCGAGCGCCTGCCCGTGGCCGACCGTGCCATCCGCAAGACGGATGCTGGCGCGGCTCACCGTCGCCTCGCCGAGATTGAACGGCGCGCCACCGCCGCCGATCCGGCCGCGTACCATGACGAGACCTGTCTCCGGACCGCGCACCGGCTGCACGACCGGCTTGTCCGCCAGCGCATCGAATGCCGCCTGCAATTCCGCCCGGCTCGCCTTCGCAAGCAGGCCCATCGCCCTCTGCCGGTCCGCCACCGCACCCTTCGCGGTTGCTTCGGCTATTTTTTCAACTGATGCCATTGTCTCATCTCCAAATGTCTATTAATCTAGACAACCGAACATCTAAGTCTCGTCTTAAAGGGCGGGAATGACAAGGGTGTGACAGAAGGCAAAACCGAGGGCTTCGCGGGGGCGAAAATGGTGGAACGGCAATCGGGCGTGGCCCTCTGGCGGCAGATCGCCGACCGCATGCGCCTTGCGATCAACAACGGCGATTTCGACGAAACCGGCATGATGCCGCCGGAAATGGCGCTGGCCGCCCGTTTCGGCGTGAACCGCCACACGGTGCGCAGCGCCATGGCGGCGCTTGCGGAAGAAGGCATCGTGCGCCCTATCCAGGGCATCGGCACCCGCATCGAGCGGCGCGACCGGCTGCGTTTTCCGATTTCGAAGCGCACGCGCTTTTCGCAGGGCCTCGGCAATCAGGCACGCGATATCGAAGGGAAGATGCTGGAGGCGGCAACCGAGGTTGCGCCGTCGATCGTCGCGGAAGCCCTCGGTCTCCCCATAGGCACGCTCTGTGTGCGAATGGAAACCGTCAACAGCGCCGACAAGCGCCCGATCTCACGCGCAACGCATTATTTCCCGGCGGACCGTTTCGGCGAGATGGGAGCGATCTACGAGCGGACGCGCTCCGTCACCGCGGCCTTCCAGGAGCTCGGCGTCGCCGACTATGTGCGCCGCTCGACGGAAATTTCGGCGATCCATGCCGAGGGCGACGATATCCGGCACCTGAAGCTTTCACCCGGCGCGATCATCCTCGTCGCGACGGCCGTCAACACCGACCTTGCAGGCACGCCGATTCAGTTTTCCCGCACCCGCTTTGCCGCTGACCGCGTGAAGCTTATGGTGGAGCCGGAAACCTAGAAGGGTTTGCGGCAGCAGAGGATGAAACGACGGTAGAGCAGTGTGCGCAGCCTGTTGCGCAGGTCCGCCGTCCGGCGTTGTGCCCTGGCGATGGGCGCATGGGAGCCGATCGCTATATCGCGGAAACCGGCTGCCTCCAGCAAGGGCAACACGCGCTCGATCGTCAGCCCGTCGCCAAACGGCAAGCGCTGCGTGATGCTGGAATGCCGCTCGCTCATCGCACCGTCATAATGCGGGTCGGTTCCGATGAACCGGTCGAGCACGGCGATGGCACGGCTTGCCAACCGGCCGAGCCGCGTCGGGGCGGCCCAGTCGCCGTCGAAGAACAGCAGCGTGCCGCCCGGCTTCAACATGCGGTGCCATTCCGCAAAGGCCTGATCGGGCGTCGTCAGCGTCCATACGAGATGACGGCAGACGATGGCATCGTAGCTTTCGTCCGGCTCCATCGGATTTTCCGCATCGGCGAGCAGGAAGCGAAGCCCCTTCGCGCCTGCATGTTTCCTGCGCGCCACGGAAAGCATCGCCTCGGAAAAATCGAGCGCGGTCACGTCATGACCGAGCGACAGCAGCAACCGCGTCACCTCCCCCGTGCCGCAGGCCAGTTCCAGCACGCGGCGCGGCTCCGGTCCCAGATGCTCACGTATCGCCGCCGCCCAGGCGTCGAATTCCGGGCCTTCGGGAATGCGATGGCCGAAGGCGAGATCGAAGGTTTGCGAGCGACGGGACCAGTAGTCCCGTATGTCTTCCTTCAGGTGATCGTTGGAGAGTTTGCCGTGCATCACTTGCCCTCGCCGGCCACGAGTTTAAGCCGCGGCGGCCGCGGTTCCGGGCGGCGATAGCGGATGAAGCAGCCGCCGGCACTGTCGCGCTCCACATCCACGGTGACGCCGAAGACCTCCAGCAGACGCTGCGGCTCCAGGACCTTGGCCGGCGTGCCCAGCGCCACGATGCGACCGCCCTGCATGACGGCGATGCGGTCGCAGAACATGGCGGCGTGGTTGAGATCGTGCAGGGCGGCGACGACAGTCAGTTCCTGCTCGCGCACCAGCTGGAGCAGGCTGATCTGGTGGCCGATATCCAAATGGTTGGTCGGCTCGTCGAGCAGCAGGATCGGCGATTGCTGGGCAAGCGCCCGGGCGATATGCAGCCGCTGGCGCTCACCGCCTGACAGCGTGTGCCAGAACCGGCCGGCAAAATGCGCCATATCGACCTCCTCCAGCGCCCGGTCGACGATGGCGTCATCGGCCCGCGACCAGGGGGTGAGCGCGCCCAGATGCGGCGTGCGGCCGAGTTCGACGGCCTGGCGCGCGGTGATGCGCTCGGTCGTTTCCGCCTGCTGCTCGACAAAGGCGATGCGCCGGGCGATGGCCTGCCGGCCCTGATCCGACAGCGGCTTGCCATCGAGCATGACGGCACCGGCCTGCGGCTTGCGGATGCCTGACATCAGCGACATCAGGCTCGTCTTGCCGGAGCCGTTCGGGCCGATGATGCCGAGAAATTCGCCGGGGCGCACATCGAGCGAGACATCCGACAGGATGGTCGCGCCGCCGGCCGACCAGTGCAGGTTTTGGGCAGACAGCGTCACAGGGCAGATCTCCTCTGGCTGAGGATGAGCGCGAAGGCCGGCGCGCCGAACAGCGCCGTAATGACGCCGATAGGCAGGACCTGGCCGGGAATGATGACGCGCGACAGCACGTCCGCCGAAATCATGAAGAGGGCGCCGATCAGCGCCGAGGCCGGCAGTAGCAGCCCGTGCCGCACGCCGACGACCATGCGCGCGGCATGGGGAATGACGAGGCCGACAAAGCCGATCGAGCCGACGATAGAGACCATGGTCGCCGTCATCAGCGCGGAAATCGCAATCAGTACGATATAGACCCGGCGCACGGGAATGCCGAGCGAGGCGGCCGATTCCGTGCCGAAGGTGAAGGCATCGAGCGCGCGGGCATGCCACAGGCAGACGAGAAGGCCGAGGATCGCCACCGGAAGCGCCAGCCAGACATCCGGCCAGCGCACGCCGGAGAGATTGCCGAGCAGCCAGAACATGATGCCGCGCGCCTGCTCCGCGCTCGCCGCCTTGGTGACGATGAAGGAGGTGAGCGCATTGAAGAGCTGCGAACCTGCGATGCCGGCCAAAATGATCGCGCTCGTGCCGCGGCCTGCGCGCAAGGCGAGCGCGCTGACGAGGCCGAAGGCGACGAGCGCGCCGAGGAAGGCGCCGGCCGGCAGCGTCAGGGCACCGGCTCCGATGCCGAGGATCGCCACGCTGACGGCACCGGTCGAGGCACCGGCGGAAATGCCGAGGATGTAGGGATCCGCCAGCGCATTGCGCAGCAGCGATTGCAGGATGACGCCGCAAAGCGCCAGCGCCGAACCGCAGCAGGCCGCGATCACCGCCCGGCTCAGCCGGTAGTTCCAGATGATACCCTCGTCGATCGGCTCCAGCGGGTAGCCCGCATGCCAGAGGCGGTTGGCCACCGTCTTCGCCACCACATCGAGCGGAATGGCCGTCTCGCCGACCGCGGCCCCGACGCCGAGGGCGAACAACAGGAGGAGGAGCGCCGCGAAAGCGGCGCCCGTCCAAAGTAGAATGGGGCGATCGGAGATCACTTAGCGAGACCAGCCTTTTCAATTGCATCGGCCAGAAGCTCGATGCCTTCGATGGTGCGGATCGTCGGGCTCATCGCCTGGGCGTCCATGGCGAAGACATGGTTGTTCTTCACTGATGGCATGAGGCTTGCGACCGGGTCGGTCTTCAGGAAGTTGAGCTTGGCTTCAAGACTGTCGAGCGGATAACGGCGGCGGTCCATCGAGGCGGCGACGATCATCGTCGGGGCAGCCTTGGCGATGGTTTCCCAGCCGACCGTCGGCCACTCGTCATCGGTCTTGACGATGTTCTCGATGCCGAGCGCCGACATGATATAGCCCGGCGCGCCGTTCTTGCCCGCGACATAGGGATCGGCATCCGCAGCGCTGGAGAACCAGAATACGGCCGAAAGCTTGTCCTTGGCGACCAAGACCTTGGCGCGGGCCGCCGCTTCACGCGCCTTCAGCGCGGCAACGACTTCCTCACCCTTGTCCTGGATGTTGTAGATCTGCGCAAGCTCGCGGATCTCCTGATAGACGAGCTCCATGGTGAAGACCTGGTAGCGCACGCCGTCGGTCGCCGCATTGTTTTCCTTGCCGACGCAATCGGCCGGAGAGGTATAGACGGGAATGCCGAGTTCCTCGAACTGCTCGGGCTTGGCGACCACGCCTTCCGGACCGACCTGCCACTGGAACTGCACGGTGACGATGTCGGGCTTCTTGGCGAGTATGCTTTCGAAACTCGGGTCGTTGTCGGCGAGGCGTTCGATCTTGGCATTGACGTCCTCATAGCCCTTCAGGACCGGACTGAACCAGAGCGCAGTGCCCACCACCTTGTCGGCGAGGCCGAGCATGTAGAGGGTTTCGGTCGAGCTCTGGCCGATCGACACGGTCTTCGTTGGCGCCTTCTGGAAGGTGACCGGACGGCCGCAGTTCTGCAAAGTCAGCGGGTATTGCGTCTCGGCGGCCTGAGCCGTGCCGGAAGCGATCAGGGTCACCGCACCGGCGAGGGCGGAAACGAGGGATGCGGCACGCAGGGCCGCGGAAAACAGGGGCATGGATTTCTCCCGGAGAGTGAAGGCGTGCGGGCTCAGCCGATGAACCACGAAGGGTGCACCGAATGCGGTCGGGAGAAAACGAATGGGGGTCTGCCGCGGGCGGCAGGCTGGCTCGTCATGGCGTCTCCTGTTCCGGGCTTCCCCGCCCGTGACTTGGATTTTGGCTCTGACGGCAGGTCTCCTGGCTCACGGATATCTGATGCCTGTCTGCCTTCCCGCGCAAAATGCGCAGTGGCATGACGCAAAACGCGTCACGAGGACAGGCGGCAATCCGCCTACAGTTGCGGGGGCAGCCACGGAATGGGTCCCTGTTGGGTCGTCCGCACCGTGTTCCCTATTAATCCCCTGGGAGTCATCCTTCAGGGAACCGTCGTCCCATCCTTAGTCCGCGCCGTTCGGCGGCGTCAAGGTGAGGGTGACAATCAGCTTTCGAAATCCCCGAAGACATCCTGAAGGTGCGTCAGCCGGTCGACACGCTCGCTCACCTCGTCGCCCATTTCGACGATGACATTGCTGAGCATGAGATCCATGACCGCCGTCATGGTCGCGGCACCATCCCACAGCGGCCCGTGCGAGCCGGGCACGATGAGGCAGATATCGGAGACTTCAGGCCCCCAGGGGCAGAATTCGTCGGTCAGCAGCACGACCTTCACGCCGGCCCGCCGGGCCTCCAGCGCCAGCGGCCGGGCTTTGGCGGCAAAGCGGCGCACGTCATGCAGGAAGAGCAGCCGCCCCTCGACGGAGCCGTCGAGCACTTCGGCATAGGTGCCGTTCACGCCATCGACGAACTGCACGCGCGGGCGGGTATAGGAGAGCTGGCTTGCAAAATACTGCGCGATGCCGCGCACGTTCTGATAGGCGGCGACATAGACCTCGGTCGCGCCGATCAGCGCGTCGATCGTCTGCTGCCATTCCGGCGCCGTCGTGATGGCGTAGATTTCGCCGAGATTGTCGATCTGCTGCTGGATGAGGCCGGCGAGCAGCTTGCCGTCCTTGCGGTCCTGCTCCAGCCGGCCGACCTGTCCCTTGACCTGCCAGGCGGGGTTGGAGCTGCCGCGGCGCAGCTCGCTCTTCAGCTCGTCGAGCCCGTCGAAACCCATGCGGCGCAGATAGCGGCCGATGGTCATGGGCGAAAGCTCAAGGCGCTGCGCGATCGACCGCGCCGTCTCGAAGGGCAGCTCGGCGATGTTGCGCTCTATGTAATGGGCGATCAGCTTGTCGGATTTGGACCGCCTGAGGTCGTCGGACTGAACGAGCTTCAGAATGCGTTTCGACACGTCGCCCCTCTCTTCGAAATCCCGCCCGTTCAAAAACGGGCGGGTATCAACCGCACTCACACCGGGCTCATTGCGCCGTCTTGACCCGCGTCCAGACACGGTCCACCTGACGCAGAGCCGGGCCCAGATCCTCGAATATCTGGAGACGCGCCATCGTCTCGGCCGGCGGGTTGATTTCCTTGCTATTCTTGATCTTTTCCGTGGTCAATTCCCGCGCCGGCACATTGGCGGTGCCGTTCGTCTGTTGCGAGACGTTGAGAGCGACGATTTCAGGGCGCGTGTAGAATTGCAGGAACTTGAGCGCGTTGTCCTTGTTCGGCGCGCTCTTCAGCACGCAGATGTCCTCCTGGTACATGGTCGCCCCTTCCTCGGGGATCACGTAGCCCAGGTCCTTTTCATTGGCGAAGATATCCACCATCGCGCCGACGAAGGCATGACCGGCGGCAACGTCGCCCGCCTGCACCATCGGTCGCTCGTCATAGGTGAAGGCCGCCACATCCGGCTTCATGGCGATGATCGTGTCGGCCGCCTGCTGCAGCTCGGCCGGATCCGTCGAGTTAATCTTGTGGCCGTTCAGGATGAGGCCGACCGCCAGCACCTCGCGCATATCGTCGAGCAGGGTGAATTTCAGGCCCTTGGCCTTCACCGTCTCGATCAGGTCCTTCCAGCCCGTGATATCCTTTCCGAGCACCTTGCGGTTGTACATGATGCCGACCGAGCCCCAGGCATAGGGCAGGCAATATTCGCCGTTCGGATCGCTCTTGGCGCGCAGGAAGGCGGGATCGATATTCTTGAAGCCTTCATACGTGTTGATGTCGGTCTTCTCCAGAAGATCGAGCTTGGCCATGATGTCCTGCATGTGCACGGACGGGAAGACGATGTCATAGCCCGTGGCGCCGCCCTGGATCTTGGCCAGCATTTCCTCATTGGAGGAATAGGTCGAGAGGTTGACCTTGATCGAGGTCTCCTCTTCGAACTTCTTCAAAACCTCCGGATTGATATATTCGCCCCAGTTATAGACGTTGAGCTCCGCGGCACTGGCCATGCCCGTCGTGGCCATGAGCACGGCGAGCGAAACGGCGGCGCGGCGAAAGCCGGACAGACCGGCATCATGCGATTTCGGCATAAATACTCTCCTCTGATGGTTCGGCCCGTCGTGGCCCCGACGCTTTCCTTTGCGCCGCATTTCCCGTCCCGGCTTCTTTCGGCCGTTGACTTGGATGAACAAATGGTATCCAAATATCTAAATCGCACAAGCGTTATTTTTATAACATATATGGGGAACGACGATGCGAGATTCCATAGTCCGCCTGGAAAAGGCGGCGAAGGCCTTTGCCACACCGGAAGGCCATACCGTGACAGCGCTCGACGCGATCGACCTCGATGTCAGCCGAAACGAATTCCTGACGCTGCTCGGGCCATCAGGCTGCGGCAAGACCACCCTGCTCCAGGCGATCAGCGGCTTCGTCCAGCTCGATGGCGGGCGCATCCTGATCGACGGCGAGGACATGACCGACCGGCCGCCCTACCGCCGCCCGGTCAACACGGTGTTCCAGAATTATGCGCTCTTCCCGCATATGACGGTGGGCGAAAACACCGGCTATGCGCTTGAGGTCGCCGGTATCGCGAAAGCGGAACGGACGAAGCGCGTCGGCGACGCGCTGCGCATGGTCGGGCTTGAGGGCATGGAGGGCCGCAAGCCCCGTCAGCTCTCCGGCGGCCAGCAGCAGCGCGTGGCGCTCGCCCGCGCCATCATCGCCCGGCCAAAGCTGCTCCTGCTCGACGAGCCCCTGTCGGCGCTCGACAAGAACCTGCGCCAGTCCATGCAGATCGAGCTGAAGACGCTGCAGCACGAGCTCGGCATCTCCTTCATCTTCGTGACGCACGACCAGCAAGAAGCGCTGACCATGTCGGACCGCGTCGCCGTGCTCTCGGGCGGGCGCATCCAGCAGCTCGACACGCCGCGCGCCATCTACGACCAGCCGAAGAACAGTTTCGTCGCCACCTTCGTCGGCGCCAGCAATCTCTTCGAGGGCGAGGCCGGCAGCGGACAGCTCGTTACCAAGGATGGCCTATCCATTTCTCATGGCCGGCACGGTGCAACGGGTGCGGCGACCGCCCTCATCCGCCCCGAACAATTCTTCATTCCGCAAGCCGGCGACAGCGCGCCGGGCCTCGACGTCGATCTGGAGCAGATCGTTTTCGTCGGCTCGACCTTCGAGCCGTTCGGCCGCACTGCGACCGGCCGGCGCGTCATCGCGGAAATCCCCGCCATGCGGCGCAGCCTCGTCGGCGAGATCGAGCAGTCGCGCCGCGCGCGCCTTGCCTACGATCCCGCGGCGGTGCACCTCCTTCCGGCGGAGGCGGCCTGACATGACGTCGATTGCCTTTCGCCGCCGCGCCCAGCTTGCCGTCCTGCTCGGACCGGTCTCGCTGTTCCTGGCGGTCTTCTTCCTCGGCCCGCTCGCCATCATGATCGTGACGAGCTTCCTCGCGCCCGGCCTCTACGGCGGGGTGGAATGGACCTGGTATCCGCACAATTACGGCCGTATCCTCGGCTTTGCCGACCCCATGTTCGAGGATTTCGATCCGATCTACATCGCGATTTTTCTCCGCTCGTTGAAAATCGCGGCGATAACGTTCCTGGCGACGCTCCTCGTCTGCTACCCGGCCGCCTTCTGCATCAGCCGGCTCTCCGACCGCTGGAAAAATTTCTGTCTCTTCCTGATCACGCTGCCCTTCTTCACCAGCCTGATCGTGCGGCTGTTCATCTGGGTGCTGATCCTGCGCCCGACCGGCCTCGCCAATGAGGTGCTGATCGGCACCGGTATCGTCAGCCGCCCACTCGACCTCATCTACACGGACGGCGCGATCATTCTCGGCATGGTCTATGTCTTCATTCCGTTCATGTTCATGCCAGTCTATGCCAGCGTCGAAAAACTCGACTGGACGCTGGTGCGCGCCTCGCTCGATCTCGGCGCCGGGCCGGTCCGCACCTTCCTGCGCATCATCCTGCCGCTGACGGCACCGGGCATCGCGGGCGGCGCGGTCATCGTCTTCATCCCAGCACTCGGCAATTTCGTCGTGCCGGCCATTCTCGGCGGCGCGAAGGTCATGATGCTGGGCAATCTCATCGAGCAGCAGTTCCTCGCCGCGCGCAACTGGCCCTTCGGCTCGGCGCTCGCCATGATGGTGATGACCGTCATGCTGGTGCTGCTCTTCGTCCACGTCGTCGTTTCCGGCCGTCGCGGCTTCGACCCCGCGACCGGGCATTGAGGAGAGCGGCCATGAAGATTTTCGCCACGCTGGCCCGCGGCAGCCTGATTGCCTATACCGCGCTGTTCTTCGCCTTCATCTATATCCCGCTCGCGCTGATCGCCGTCTATTCGTTCAACGCCAACCCGGTGAACATGATGACCTGGACCGGCTTCACCACCGAATGGTACGCCCAGGTCCTCGGCTTCAAGACGAAGATTTCGGAAAACGCGCTCTATCTGGAATCGACGAGCCAGCTCGTCGAGGCGCTCTGGAACAGCCTGATCATCGCCACCTCCACCACCGCGATCGCCACCGTGCTCGGAAGCGCCATGGCCATCGCACTCTATCGTTTCGACTTCTTCGGACGGCGCTTCTATCGCACCGTCATGTTCATGCCGATGCTGATGCCGGATATCGTGCTCGGCATCGCGCTCCTGATCTTCTTCGTGAATTCCGGCATCAATCTCGGCCTGAAGACGATCATCATCGGCCAGTGCACCTTCCTGATCTCCTATGTCTTCATCGTCGTCACCGCCCGGCTCGCCGGCATGGACCGCACGCTGGAGCATGCCTCGGCCGATCTCGGCGCCAACGAATGGACGACCTTCCGCAAGGTGGTGTTTCCGCAACTCCTGCCCGGCATCGTCGGCGGTGCGCTGCTCGCCTTCATCATCTCGATGGACGACCTCGTCATCACCTATTTCATCGCCGGCGTCGATGTCACGACCCTGCCGATGTTCATCTTCGCCATGCTCCGGCGCGGCATCAAGCCGGAGATCAACGCCATCGCCGTGATGATGCTGAGCTTCTCCTTCGTCATCGCCTCGCTTGGCCTCTACCTTCGCTCCCGGCAGAAATAACATGACCCAGACGACAAAACCCCGCGCCCGCGCCCTCGGCCTGCCCTTCACCGGCCGCACCGGCCCGCTCAATGCCATCACAGATGTCGACGGCATCGCCGTCGGCTTCCAGACCATTCGCGAGGAGACGCCCCGCCCCGGCCGCAAGCTGCCGGTGCGCACCGGCGTCACCGCCATCCTGCCGCACAGCGAAAGCGAGACACCCGTGCCCGTCTATGCCGGCCTGCACCGCTTCAACGGCAATGGCGAGATGACCGGCACGCACTGGATCGAGGACGGCGGCACCTTCCTCGGCCCGGTCATGATCACCAACACCCATGGCGTGGGCATCACCCATCACGCGACGATCCGCTGGATGCTGGAGCGTTATCCCTCGACCTACGATATCGGCGATTTCCTCTGGCTGATGCCGGTGATTGCCGAGACCTATGACGGCGCCTTGAGCGATATCAACGGCATGCCGGTGACGGAAGCCGATGCCCGCGCGGCGCTGGAAAACCTCTCGCGCGGCCCCGTTTCTGAAGGCAATTGCGGCGGCGGCACCGGCATGATCACCTATGGCTTCAAGGGTGGAACCGGTACCTCGTCGCGCGTCGTCCCATACGGCGACAAGGAGTACACGATCGGCACGCTCGTGCAGGCCAATCACGGCCAGCGAGACTGGCTGACGGTCTGCGGCGTACCCGTCGGCAAACACTTGCTGGACAACACTCCGCAGAGCCAGCTGAAGGAGCGCGGCTCGATCATCGTGGTCATCGCAACCGACCTGCCGATGGCGCCGCACCAGTTGAAGCGCCTCGCCCGCCGCGCCTCGATCGGCATCGGCCGCAACGGCACGCCCGGCGGCAACAATTCCGGCGATATCTTCCTCGCCTTCTCCACCGCCAACCCGCAGCCCATGGCGCATCGCGCCCCGCCGCGGCTCAGCATCGAGATGGTCAATGACGAATATCTCGACCCCGTCTATGCGGCGGCGGTCGATAGCGTGGAGGAAGCGGTGGTCAACGCCATGCTGGCGGCGGAAAGTGCCGGCGGCACCCCGCACGATCGCCTGCGTGTCGACGCTATCGACCACGATGCGCTGATGGCCGTCATGCAGCAATACGGCCGGCGCTAACGCGCCGGCCCTTCAATCAGTTCGCAGTGCCGTCAGGCGTGACCTTCTGACTGTCACCGCCGGTGCCGGATTGCTGCGTCGGAGAACGGTCGGTCGGCACCGCTTCCCCGCCGCCGGGCACGCTGTTATCGATCGTGTCCTGGCTCGGCTCGCCGCTGGTGGTGGACGAGGTCTGCGTCGCATCGACAGGCGCGGACGGATCGATGCGTTGACCGAAGATTTCCACCGCACCCCAGGCGATAAGGGCCAGAGCAAGGCTGATGCCGAGCACTTTCAGCACCGGCCGGCCGGGGCCGCCCTGCCGGGTCTCGCGGGCGGAATAATCCTTGCGGACGGGATCATGCGTGCGGGTGATCGGATCGCCGCGTTCGTCTTGCTGGTGGCTCATGGCGGACACTCCCTGAATTGCATCTCAGGAGCAAAACTTGCGGGCAGGACGAAAGTTCCTCAATCCTCCGCCGGCCCGTCCAGCCCCAGTGCTTCGAGAAGCCGGCGCTGGCGCAGCAAGAGGTGAGTCAGCGAGGCGACGTCGCCATGCGCCGGCTGATGCGTCATACCCTCGTCCACCGCCTCGACGATCGCCTCGAACGTATCGGCGATCTCGCGGGAAATGCCGTTGAGCTCGGCGAAACGCGGATCGACCGCCGCCGCTGCGAGCGTTGCCGTCGTCACGCGGCCGATGCCATGCGGCACCTTCGCCCCGGCATCGGCATAGCCTTCGGGAAGATCACCCTTGAGGTTCGTCACCCGCCGGAAACGGATGACATCGATGATCTGGTCCACCGCCTGGCAGGCGCCGGCAACCCTTGAGGGATGATCCGTATCGGCCGCCGCATGGGGCAGCAGCTCAAGCTTTTCCGGATGGCGCTCGGCGAGTTTGAGATAGGGCAGCATCGGGCCGCTCAGCGCGCCGCTCGTGGCGTTCCGGAAGAGATCGGCGTCGACGGCCGCATGGCGCACCTGTCCCGAGGCCAGCGCCCTATCGAGGGCCGCTGTATCCACCACCTCACCGCGATCGTAGTTCACGATGACGGCGCCCCGGTTCATAGCCGCCATCACCACCTCTCCAACGATGCCGGCATTGGCATAGATCCGCGTCGCCTCGTCCAGCCGTCCGAGACCGACATGGACGGAAAGCACATCCGCCCCATCGGCCGCCTCCACCGGTGAGGCCGCATAACCGAAGCCCTCAGCCTCGATCCACTGCCGATGCTTCGGCCTGGCATAGATCGTCACAAGCATGCCGAAAGCCTTTGCGAGCCGGGCCACCTCGCGGCCGATATTGCCATAGCCGAGCACCGCCATGCGGCGCCCTTCGAGCTTGGCGGTCGGATAGGATTTGAGGTCGCGGCCGGTATCGAAATCACCCGTCACCACACGCGCATGCAGCTGCGCGACCGGCAGGTCCGGCATTACCTTCAGGATCGCCTTCATCACCATCTGCGCCGTGGCGCGGCTGTTGATACCGGGCGTGTTCATCAAGGGGGCAGCGCCACCCTCACCATTGCCGCCGCCCCAGGAGGCCGAGCCCATATTGCCGGTGCCGGCACCGATGCGCACGCCGCCGAGCGGAAAAATCGCCTGCTTGGGAATGAAGGTCGCCGCCGCGATCAGCGCGTCATAGCGCCCGTCTGCCGTCTGGGCGATGATCTCGGCCTCGGCGCTCAAATCCGGCTGGTAGAAGAAATGCAGGCCCGGTGGCAGCGTCTCGCGCTGATAGGCGCCGTCATGAAAGGTGCCACCCTTCGCCTCGATATGGGCGCGCACCTCGCCGGGATCGGGATTACCATCCGCATCGAAGCGCAGGCCGACGAGGTCGGCAATCAGGATTTTATAGGCACGCTGCGGGTCGTCCAGCCGTCCGCCTGAAGTTATGTGTTCTTCCTGCATGGCGCCCTCCCTCGCTTCCATTTTCGTAGGCGAGTTTTGCGACGCCGACAAGCCGAACCCGAAAAGCGACACGGAAGGTCAAAACCATCGTATTGCCCGGCTCTTGGACGCGTTCCATAAAGAGCGCAGAAGAGGATTGCCTATGACATCTCGTGCCTTCACCACCATCGAAAACGAATGGCTCACGCTTGCCGACGGCACGCGGCTCGCCGCCCGCATCTGGATGCCCGAGGGTGCGGAAAACGATCCCGTTCCCGCCGTCTTCGAATTCCTGCCCTATCGCAAGCGCGACGGAACGAGCCCGCGCGATGAATCGACCTATCCCGTCTTCGCCGCGGCCGGCATTGCCGGCGTGCGCGTCGACATCAGGGGATCGGGTGAATCCGACGGCGTCATCGACGGCGAATACACGCCGCTGGAACTGGCCAATGCCTGCGAACTCATCGCCTGGATCGCCGCGCAGCCCTGGTCGAACGGCGCGGTCGGCATGATGGGCATCTCCTGGGGCGGCTTCAACTGCCTGCAGGTCGCAAGCCTCAAGCCACCGGCGCTGAAGGCGGTCATTTCCATCGCCTCCACCGTCGATCGCTACAACGATGACATCCACTACAAGAACGGCACGCATCTCTCCGCCCAGCTCTCCTGGGCCGCGACCATGCTGGCCTACCAGTCCCGCTCGCCGGACCCCGACATCGTCGGCGACCGCTGGAAGGCGATGTGGCTGGAGCGGCTGGAGAACGAACCCTTCTTCCTGGAGACCTGGCTGCAGCACCAGCGCCGCGACGCTTTCTGGCAGCACGGCTCGATCTGCGAGGACTTTTCCGGCTTCCCCGTTCCGGCACTCGTCATCGCCGGCTGGGCGGATGGCTATCGCAGCACGCCGTTGAAGGCCGTCGAAGGTCTTGGCGACAAGGCGAAGGCGCTGATCGGTCCCTGGGTCCACAAATACCCGCATTTCGCCTGGCCGAAACCGCGCACGGATTTCCACGCCGAGGCCATCGCCTTCTGGAACCATTGGCTGCGCGGCGAGGAAAACGGGGCGGAAAAGACGCCCCAGCTGCGCGCCTATATCCAGGATGCCGCCCGTCCGGCGCTGCGTCGTGAATTCGATCCCGGCTTCTGGGCGGCGAAGGACCGCTGGGAGACGCCCGACATGGCGACCTTCTATGTCGAGCCCTATGGCACGCTTGCCCCCGGCATGCCGATTGCCGGCGCTTCAGGTCATGATCGCTACCTGAAATCGCCGCTCGACACCGGCATCATGGCCGGCGAATGGTTCACGCTGAAGCCGGATGCCGAAATGGCGCTCGACCAGCGCCTCGACGACGCCGGTTCGCTGGTGATCGAGACCGCGCCGCTCGCGCAAACGCAGGATTTCCTCGGCCAGCCCGTGCTGGAGCTCGACGTATCGACCGAGGCCGAGATCGGCAATCTCTGCGCCCGCATCGTCGATCTCCATCCCGACGGCACGGCGACGCGCGTCACCTTCGGCGTCGTCAACCTCGCCCATCGCGACGGCAATGCCGAACCCAAGGCCATGCCGAAGGGGCAGAAGGTCCGCATCCGCCTCGTGCTCGACGCGATGGGCTATCGCTTCCGCCCGGGCCACCGCATCCGCCTGTCGCTCTCGACGTCCTACTGGCCGATGGTGCTGCCGCCGCCAGTCGATGCCGGCGTGACGATCGACCTCGCTTCGCTCGGCCTTGCCCTGCCGAAGCTCGGCGCCCATCAGGTCATCGCCATACCTGAGCCGCAGAACCCCGATCCGCTGCCGAAATACACGGAACTTGCCCCCGCCGAGACGGCGCGCGGCGTGGAGCGCGACCTGACGAACGGCCTCACCGAATACTCGATCTACGAAGATACCGGCCTCTACGAGCACCCCGGCACGGGCCTTGCGACCAGGCAGGTGCGCGACGAGCTCTGGTCGATTGCCGAAAACGACCCGCTCTCGATGACCGGCACCTCCGTCTGGACTTGCGATATGCAGCGTCCCGGCTGGTTCGTGCGAACGGTCTCGACGGCGACAATCGCCTGCACCGCGACCGATTGGCTGATCTCTGCGAGTGTCCGCGGCTTCGAGGGCGAGGTGCCGATCTTCGAAAAATCCTTCGAGAAGGTTATCCCGCGCGATTTCATGTAGGTAAGATCAGTGGAAATCGCGGGATTTGACGCGGATCGCCTCCACCTGGCCCGCGTCACTCCCCGCACTGGCGCCGCGCCGGCCGATCGTGGCAAAATCGGCGGACAAATCGGTGAGGTGCTGCACGACGAGATGCACCACCTCACCCTCGCGCTGGATATAGCCTTTCACGCCGATCATCGGCGCACCCATCACGATGGGGCGATAAGCTAGGAAGACCTTGCGCCAGACGACGAGGTTGGCGATACCCGTCTCATCCTCGATCGTCACGAAGATAACGCCCTTGGCCGAGCCCGGCCGTTGACGCACAAGCACGACACCTGCCGTCTCGACCTTTTGCCGGTCGCGCAGCCGGATCGCCTCTGCGCATGGGAGGATACGCCGCCGTTGAAGGCTTTCACGCAAAAAACTGACCGGATGGGCCCTAAGCGTCAGACCGACATGGCCATAATCCTCCACCACCTCACCGCCCGTCGCCATCGGGCGCAGCGCCACGGCGGGCTCATCGACCTCCCGGATATCCGCGGCCTCCCTTTCGGCAGCCGCAAGAAAGAGCGGCAGCGGCTCGTCGCGCAGGCCGCGGATCGCCCAGAACGCCTCCCGGCGGGACAGACCGAGCGAAGGCAGGAAGGCATCCGCCTCGGCCAGCCGCACCAGAGCCTCGGCCGGCAGGCCGGAGCGACGCCAGACGTCGTCGATGGAGGCGAAGGGCTCCTCCTCGCGCGCGGCGAAAAACCCGGCGGCCTCCTTGTTGTTTACCCCCTTCACCAGCCGCAGCCCGAGCCGCACGGCAAAATACCCCGCCGTCTCCGTCGGCTCCAGCGTGCAGTCCCATCGGCTCCGGTTGACGCAGACGGGCCGCACCTCCACCCCATGTTCCTGTGCATCGCGCACGATCTGCGCCGGCGCGTAGAAGCCCATCGGCTGGGCATTGAGAAGCGCCGCGCAGAAGACGTCGGGATGGTGGCGTTTCACGAAGGACGAGGCATAGGCGACGATGGCGAAACTGTAGGCATGGCTTTCCGGAAAGCCATAGGAGCCGAAGCCCTCCAGCTGCTTGCACATGCGTTCGGCAAATTCGAGCGTATACCCTTTCTTGACCATGCCGCCGCGCAGCTCGTCGCGAAACCCCTCCACACCGCCGGTCTGCTTGAACGTGGCCATCGCGCGGCGCAGCTGATCGGCCCGGCCGGGTTCGAAACCGGCACATTCGATCGCCACCTGCATGGCCTGTTCCTGGAACAACGGCACACCCAGCGTTCGCTTCAGGACCTTTTCGAATTCCGGCTTGGGATATTCCACGTCCTCCAGCCCCTGCCGGCGTCTGAGATAGGGATGCACCATGTCGCCCTGGATCGGTCCCGGCCGGACGATCGCCACCTGGATGACGATGTCGTAGAACTCCTTCGGCTTTAGACGCGGCAGCATGGACATCTGCGCGCGGCTCTCGATCTGGAACGTGCCGAGCGTATCGGCCTTGGCGATCATGTCGTAGGTCTCTTCGTCTTCCTGCGGAATGGTGGCGAGGTCGTAGCTCAACCCCTTGTGCTCCTTCAGAAAATCGAAGGCGCGGCGCATGCAGGTGAGCATGCCGAGCGCCAGCACGTCGACCTTCATGAATTTCAGATTTTCAATGTCGTCCTTATCCCATTCGATCACCTGGCGATCATCCATGGCCGCAGGCTCGATGGGCACGAGATCGTCCAGCCTGTCGCGCGTCAGAACGAAGCCGCCCGGATGTTGCGAAAGGTGGCGAGGCGTATCGATCAACTGACGGGCCAGTTCGAAGAGCAGCTTTATGCGCCGGTCGTCGACGTTCAGTCCGGCCGAGCCGGCATGGCTCTTCGGCACGTCGTTTGACCAGCCCCAGACCTGCGAGGACAGCGCCTTCAGCACATCCTCCGGCATGCCGAGCGCCCGCCCGACATCGCGCATGGCCGCGCGCGAGCGATAGCGAATGACGGTGGCGCAGAGCGCGGAGCGCGTTCTTCCGTAGGTGTCATAGATCCACTGGATCACTTCTTCCCGGCGCGCGTGCTCGAAATCCACGTCGATATCCGGCGGCTCCCCGCGCTGCTCGGAGACGAAGCGCTCGAAAAGCAGGCCATTATGGGTTGCGTCGATCGCGGTGATACCGAGCACATAACAGACAGCGCTGTTGGCCGCCGATCCCCTGCCCTGACAAAGAATTTTTTTCAAACGGGCATGACGCACGATGGTATTCACCGTCAGGAAATACGGAGCATATTGCATCTTTTCGATGAGACGCAGTTCCTTATTCAGCTTTTCGACCACGATCTCGGGCACCCCTGCGGGATACCGCTCCGCCGCCCCCTCCCACGTATATTTCTCCAACGCCTCCTGCGGTGTGAGATGCGCATATTCCTTCTCTTCGGGATACTGATACTGCAACTCATCCAGCGAGAACGTGCAGCGTTCCACGATGTCGAGCGTGCGCCGCAACGCCTCCGGATACCGTGCAAAAAGGCGATGCATCTCGGCCGGCGGCTTGAGGTAGCGGTCGGCATGGCGTTCGCGTAGGAAGCCGGCATTGTCGATGACGACGTTGTGGCGGATGCAGGTGACGATGTCCTGCAGCATGCGGCGAGCCGGCTCGTGGTAGAGCACGTCGTTGGTGACGACCGTGGGCACCCGATGCCGCGTGGCGAGGTTGGAGAGGTCGAAAAGGCGCAGCTGGTCGTTCGGGCGGCGGCGGAGCGTAAGCGCAAGGTAGCAACGGCCCGCAAATGCTTCCGAGAGGCGGCGCAGGTGGAAAGCCGCGGTGTCATCAGCCTCATCGGGCACCAGCACGGCGAGCAGGCCCTCGTTCCATTCGACAACATCCGACCAGTCGAGATGGCATTTTCCCTTGCCGGCTTTTTTCTTGCCGATGGTGAGCAGGCGGCAGAGCCGGCCATAGGCTTCGCGGTCCGTCGGGTAGACGATGAGCGACATGCCGTCGACAAGATCCAGCCGGCAGCCGACGACGAGGCGAACGCCGTTTTCCTTCGCCGCGCGATAGGCCTGCACGACGCCCGCCAGGCTGTTGCGGTCGACGACGGCCATGGCTTCGATGCCGAGCGCGCTTGCCTGGGCAAACAGCTCCGCGCAGCTGCTCGCCCCGCGCAGGAACGAGAAATGCGAGGTGACCTGGAGTTCGGCGTAGCGCGGCGTCATGCGAAAATCCCGTGCAGGAACCAGCGCCCCGCGCCGGTGATGATCTGCTGCTCCTCGCCCGAACGGAACAGCCAGAAACGCTCGCCCTCGGCATCCTCCACCTGGAAATAATCGCGCACGGCGGAAAGCTCGGCATCGCGCTTCCACCATTCGCCGAAGATGCGCTCGGGACCATCGGCGCGCTGCACGCGCCGGCGCACACCACGCCAGGTGAAGAAGGCGGGCGGATGGTCGGGCAGCAGCGCCATGACCTCAATCGGCTCTGGGCGGGCAAGAAGCCGCGCCGGGCGGGGCCAGCGGCCGGGCCAGGTCGCGCCGTCATCGGGCGCAAGCGGCGCAATGCGATGGATGGAGCGCTCCGGAACGTCGCTTTCGACCGGCGCCAGACGGTAGAGCCGGCGGGCGCCGATGCGGTTGGCGATGACATCGACCAGACCGGCGATATCGGCCTGCTCTTCCTCGATCAAAGAGGAGACGGCCTGCTGCAAAACAAGCGGTTCGGCAAGCGTTGCGGTCAATTCCATGATCTCGACGCCGAAACCCGGATCGATCGTCTCGATACGATCGCAGAGCAGCCGGACGAGGCGTTTTTCATCACGGACCGCCCGCGCCGTGCCGACGCGGATGGCTTGCAGCGAATTGTCGACGCGATGGAAGATCAGGTCGAGCCGGCGGGCGCCAAGCCCGCGTTTTTCCAGCGCCCGGCAGAGATCCCCGACGAGACCCGACGTGTAGCGCGCAATGGTCTCGGGCGCGCCGATCGGCTCGCCGAAAACCTTGCGCACGCTGACGATTTCGGGATCGCGCAAGGGATCGACGGGCTCCGAAATCGTGCCCTGCACCTGGTCTAGCCGGCGGCCGAGGTTTGCGCCGAAACGCAGCACGAGAGGTGCTCGCGGCACGGCGAGCACCTCGCCGATCGTGGCAAAGCCCAGCACGTGCAGGCCGGTCACCGTTTCCGGCGCAATCCGCAGGCCGGGGATCGGCAAGGGTGCCACGGTCCTGCCGGTCTCGCCCGGCGGGATGACGCAGACGGGTGCGGCCAGGAAACGGGCGGCAGCATGCGCCGCGCCCCACGTATCGGCCACCGCCGCACGGGCGAAAATGCCGGAAGCACCGAGGCGATTGACGAGGCCGGTCAGCATGCGCTCCTCGCCGCCATGCAGATGGTCGGCGCCGGTCGTGTCGATGACGAGCCCATCCGGCGGATCGGGTGCGACGATGGGGGCATAGTGCTGCAAGGCCCAGAGGGAGAGGCGCTTGAGGGCTGCGGCATCAGCAGCGGGATCGGCCGGCAAGGTGAGAATGTCGGGCACCAGCGCATGGGCCTTGGCAAGCGGCATGCCGACGCGAAGGCCCGCCTGCTCGGCCACCCGGCTCACCGCGGTGAGAACGCGGCGCGCGCCGTCGCGACCGACGAGAACGAGTCGCTGGTCAGCCGGCGGCGCCGCGGCTCCGAGGGAGCGCCGCAGGCGATCGATCGGCCAGCCGGGAAGAAATAGCGATACGACCCTCGCCATCGGTAGCCTCCACGTCAAATTCCGCCGCGGCACCCGCCCGGCAACGGGTCAGTTCCAACAGCCATTGCGCCCGGCCGATACCCGGCACCGGAAGGGCCAGGGATGGCCGGACGGACACCCGCCAGCGCGTCACGGCGGCCGTCGGCTGATCGAAGGCTGCCGCCTCCTTGAGGTGCCGGAAACGGCGAAGCGCAAGGCCAAGCGTGCCGCCGGCCTCTGCCGCCAGTTGCAGGCGACGCGACGCCGTCATCGACAGGCGCGCGACCTCCGCCACGACGGCGCCGAGCCCGCCATGGCGCAGCCCCTCCTCGAAACAGAGCAGCAGGCTCTTTTCATCACCCGCCTCGACATAGATGACCCGCCCGGGCGCCAGCCCCGCTTGCGCTAAGGCGGGCGCGAAGAGGTCCGGCCGCGTCAGGCACCACAGCACCTGCCCTTTCGTGCGCGCCGCGATGCCAGCGGCAAAGAGCATGGCGGCCGCGCCCTCGACGGCATCATTGCCGCCGCCGCAAACCTCATGCAGGCTGGCCAGCGCCAGCCCACCGCCCGGCAGGCGGCCATCGATCTCGGGTACGCCGAAGGGCAGCACCGCCCGGTCGCGCGCCGCGCGGCCGTCGAACTGCCGGATGCGGTCGCGCAGATCGGCGACAACGGCACTGGCGGCGAAGGCGGACATTGGCGGGCGGCTCCTTGATGAGGAATACTTGTTCCCTTTTTGTTCTTAAACGAAAAGAGAGTCAATCGCTCTTACCGGCCGCAACGATCACAGTTTGAATCACAGGCGGGAACCAAGTGGCGCGGCGGAAGTTCTCCCCTTTGCCATTCCATTCAATTCAGGAGACATGTCCATGGCTGACGAAAAGAGCACCGGAAAGCGCACGCTTGGCGTCGTCGAGGGGCGAGACAGCATTTCGGAAGAGGTTCGCGCCGCCGAAGCGGAAGCCTCGATCAATGAGCAGATCGATGCTTTGAAATCGGAGATCAGCCGGCTGAAGGAATCCGCAGGCCTGATTGCCGAAGGCACCGGCCAGCTCGCCGTGGCAAAGGCGGAATCGCTGCGTGAAGACCTGCGCCAGACCATCCAGGCCAATCCGCTGGCCACGCTCGCGGGTGCCGCCTTCATCGGTTACCTCTTCGGCCTGCGCCACCGCTGATCCCCACCTATCGAGCGGCATAAAAAAGCCCGGCAATGCCGGGCTTTTCGGTATTCAGAACCAACGCTGGCGGCGCGGCGGCTCGTTTTCGAGGGAGCCGAGCAGATAGCCCAGCACGACACCGGCAAGACCAGCGGTCAAGACGACGGTCGAAAGACCGGCCGGATGCTCGCGGGCGGCCTGCGCGACGGCAGCACCCTCGGACCGCACATATTTCGTGGCCGAGCGCACGGCCGGGCGGGCCGCATCCACGGCATTGCCGGCACGATCGCGGATCGTCTCATAGGCCTCGCTGCCGCGATCGCTGAGATCCTTCTGGAGCGTGGCGATTTCGGCGCGAAGAGCGGAAATCTGGGATTGAACGTCAGTGCTTGCCATTGCGGTCTCCTTGTCAGAATGAAGACCGAACGGATGGCGGGCGTCTTGGTTCCCGGAAGGAGGCGAAATCAGCTCGCCTGACGGCGGCCGTCGCGGCGGATCTGCGAGGGCGTATCGCCAAAGGCCGCGCGGAAACGGCGGGTGAAATGCGACAGGCTTTCAAAGCCGGTTTCGAGCGCGATCTCGATCAGCGGCTTGTTGGTGCGCACCACCATATTGAGGGCGGCCGCCATGCGGATCTTCATGTAGATCGTGCTCGGCGAGGCGCCCATGTCGCTCTCGAACAGGCGCTCCAGCTGGCGGCGGGAGACGCCGGTCATGGTGGCGATGCTGTCGATGGACAACAGGTCTTCCGTGTGCTGCTCCATCATCATGATGGCGAGATGCACGCGGCGGTCGCGCGCCTCGAGACCGAGCGGATTGCGCGGCTGGAGGTCGGTGGCGTCGCGCCGGTGGCGGATCTGCAGGATTTCCAGCGCGTTGCGCTCCGCCGCCTCGCCGACATGATGGCGCACCAGCGTTGCGGCCAGATCCGCGACGCTGCTGCCGCCGGCGCAGGTGGCGACCTTGCCATCGAAGCGGAAGATCTGCTCGGAGGTCGCCTCGATATCCGGGTAACGGGCGCGGAATTCGCGGTGGTGCAGCCAACTCACGCAGGCCGTATGCCCCTTGAGCAGGCCGGCCTCCGCGAGAATGAAACTGCCCGTACAGAGGCCGATCAGCCCGACGCCGGCATTGGCCGCCTTGCGCAGATAGGCGCTGGCATAGCTGTCGATCGGCTCATCGACCTTCAGCAAGCCGCCGACAACGGCGATGTAATCGAAAGCCGAGGGATCGGCGAAGGGCGCGGTCGGCGCGACCTGGATACCGCTCGACGACGAGATGAAATTGCGCGTGCTGCTCAGAACGTCCCAGTCGCAATTGACGCGACGGGAGCGATCCTCGCTATCGCTGGCAAGACGCAGCGTATCGACGAACAGCGCGAAGGCGGAGAGCGTGAAGCTTTTCGACAGGATGAAACCGACGCGCAGCGCCTTGGGCGCCGCGTGGTTGCCCGTCTCCCGCGATGTCCGCACATCCACCGTCATCCGCATCTCCCGGGCTGTCCGCTGGGACAGGATCATCGCCAGCCAGAACCGCCGACGATATCAATAGCAGATTTCGCCCCATCGCTCCATTCCCTGCACGGCGTTTGTGTGCGGATTGGGGCCTATCGCGCAAATTTCCGTGCGCCGGCAACGCAGGCGACGATGGCGAGCGTGGTGAGCAGCATCAGCGCGCTCACGCGCTCGTGCAGCAGGAAAGCTGCAAGCAGCAGACCGAAGAAAGGCTGGAGCAGCTGCAATTGCCCGACCGCCGCAATACCCCCGAGTGCCAGCCCGCGATACCAGAAGACGAAGCCGATAAGCATGCTGAAGACCGAGACATAGGCCAGGCCCACCCAGGCGCCGCCGGCAATACCGGACCAGCTTTTCGGCAGCGTTGCAAGCGCGATGACGGCCATCAGCGGCAAGGCGAGGATCAGCGCCCAGGAAATGACCTGCCAGCCGCCGAGCGTGCGCGACAGTTTCGCGCCCTCGGCATAGCCCAGTCCGCAGGCGATGATCGCGGCCACCATCAGGAGATCGCCGGTCAAGGAGACCTCGGCGCCGGAATTCAGCGCGAAGCCCACCACCGTCGCGCTGCCGATGATGGAGAACAGCCAGAACAGCGGCTTGGGCCGCTCCCCGCCCCGCAGCACCGCGAAGACGGCGGTGGCCAGCGGCAGGAGCCCGACGAAGACGATGGAATGGGCCGACGTGATATATTGCAGCGCGAGTGCCGTCAGCAGGGGGAAGCCGACGACGACGCCGAGCGCGACAATGGCGAGGGAGAAGAGATTGTCGCGGGACGGTTTGCTCTGGCGCAGCGCGACAAGCAGCGCCGCCCCCAGCAGCGCGGCGATGACGGCGCGCGCCGAGGTCAGGAAGAGCGGCGAAAAATCCGCCACCGCGATCCGCGTCGCCGGCAGCGACCCGCTGAAGATGATGACACCGGCAAGCCCGCTGCCCCAGCCGTCCATGGATGTTTTCATTTAGCACCTCGCATTCGCCGGGAAAGTACGCCTGCGGGGCTGGCGGGGACAGAAACAAAACAATACAATCTTGAACAACTGTACCAGCTTCAGAAGCCATACACTTGAGCACGACCGTGACAGAGACCACAAGGGGAAGCCGCACCGAACAGGTGATGGCCACCATCCGAAACCGCATTGCCGGCCGGGCGCTGGCGCCGGGCGATCGCCTGCCGTCGATCCGCAGCCTTGCCGCCACGGTGGGCGTCTCGCCGTCGACGGTCGTCGAGGCCTATGACCGGCTTGCGGCGGAGGGCTTGATCCGGCCGCAGCGCGGCTCCGGCTTCTATGTCTCCCATGCCACCCCGGCGCCGCTGAAGCTGGCGGAGGCAGAAACGCCGAAGGCGCGCGCGGTCGATCCGTTCTGGGTGTCCCGGCAATCGCTCGATGCCGAGGACGGCACGCTGAAACCCGGCTGCGGCTGGCTGCCGGCGGAATGGATGCCCAACGAGGCGCTGCGCCGGGCGATCCGCAGCCTGGCGCGCGCCGACGACGCCATGCTTGCCTATTACGGACATACACGCGGCTCCAACACCCTGCGACGGCTGCTGCTCGGCCGCCTCGCGGAAGAAGGCGTCGCTGCCGGCCCCGAGCACCTGATGCTGACCAATACCAGCACGCAGGCGCTGGATCTCCTCTGCCGTTTCCTGCTTCGCCCCGGCGATACCGTGCTGATCGATGATCCCTGCTACTTCAATTTTCAGGCCCTCTTGAAGGCTCATCAGGTCAAGGTGGTCGGCGTTCCCTACACACCGGCCGGTCCCGATGTCGCCACGTTCGAGGCTCTGCTTTCGGCGGAACGGCCCCGGCTCTACATCACCAATTCGGCGCTGCACAATCCGACCGGCGCGACGCTCTCGCCCCAGGTCGCGCATCGTTTGCTGAATGCGGCCGCGGCGAACGACACCATCATCGTGGAAGACGACATCTTTGCGGATTTCGAACCGGAGCCAACAACGCGGCTTGCCGCACTCGACGGCCTGCACCATGTCATCCGCATCGGCAGCTTCTCAAAGACGCTCTCGGCCTCCGTGCGCTGCGGCTATATCGCGGCGCGGGCGGATTGGATCGAGGGGCTGGTCGACTTGCAGATCGCCACCAATTTCGGCGGCCCGAGCCCGGTTTCCAGCGAGATCATCGC